>JAFSXO010000111.1 GCA_017444045.1 bacterium
CAGCAGCTCGCCAAAGGAGTAAGCGTAGACATAAAACGGTGTGTGGATAAAGTGGGGGATATAGCTCCAGGTGATGCGGTGATCCTCGCCCATGGTGACGGAATCGCCGAACATCTCCTGCAGGCATTCCTGCCAGATGTCGCTCATCTGCTCGTGGGTTAGCTCGCCCTGCTCGCTGCGCTGGCGGAAAACGCGCTGCTCAAAGCGGTACATGGCCGTCTGACGGAATACGGTGGCGAACACTGACTCCAGATGCTCGGCTACCAGCGCCAGCTTGCTGCCTGTATCGGGCAGCTCCTTCAGCAGTTTGTTGAATACCAGCAAGTCGCAGCAGGTGCTGGCCGTCTCTGCCAGGGGCAGAACCGGGTGGTAATTGAGCAGGTTCTGCTTGCTGGCCAGCAGGTCGTGAATACCGTGTCCCAGCTCGTGGGCTAAGGTCTCCACATCGCGGGCCGTGGCCGTAAAATTCATGAGCACATAGGGATGTATGCTCGGGGTGATTCCAGCGCAGAAGGCACCGCCGCGCTTGCCGGGGCGCATGGCCGCGTCAATCCAGCCCTTGGCGAAGAACTGTTCGGCTTTTTCGCGGAACAGCGGGGAAAATTCCCCGAAGGCCTCCAAAACGGTCTGCTTGGCCTGCTCAAAGCTGACCTTGGCCTGGCTTTTTTGCGGCAGGGGGGCATAGCGGTCGTAATGGAACAGCTCGTCTACGCCCAGAAGCTGCTTTTTAAGCCGATAAAACTGGGCCACCGAGGGATAGTTCTTTACCACGGTATCGATCATCGTATCGATAGCCGCGGCGGGAAGCTCATTTGAGATGTGCCGGGCTTCTTCAGGATAGGAGAAACCGCGCAGGCGATCCAGGGTGAGCTTTTCCAGAATGATGGTGCTGTAGGCAAAGTGCAGCGGGTGAATACTGTCCTGCAGAACCTGGCTCTGCACCTGAGCCGCCTGGCGGCGCAGCTCGCGGTCGGGACTGTAAAACAGAGCCGAAAGCTCACTCTGGTTTAGCTCTTTTAGCTCGCCGTCTACTGTGACCGGGAACTTCAGACGCGATACCGTTTCGGTGAAAAGACGGGCAAACGCGCGCCCGCGGCAGTTGGCGGTCTCTTCCAGAACGGTCTCTTCCGCTTCGCTGAGGGCATATTTATGGCGCAGGCGCTCCTGCTCTATAGCATGGAGGTATTCGCCCAGGCGCGGATCTGTGCGCAGCTCTTCCCATTTGCTGTCGCTGATCTGTCCCAGCTCTAAATCGAAGAAGATGAAGTTGGTCGATATCTGACTGACGCGTTCGCTGACCTTCTGCAAGAGAGCGCCGTTTTCGGGCTTTGACGTGTCGGCAGCAAAGAGCAGATCGGCAAAGCTGTCGGCCTTGTAGAGCAGCTCCAGAATGGCCTGATAATCCGCCATGGCCTGGCAGAGGCGCTCGGCCTCGAGGTCATCGGCCTTTATGCGCTCCTTGTACTTGTCCTTAAACGCTATGGCCAGGTCTTCGGCTTTTTGCATATCGGCGCCGATGCGCTCGTCGTCTGGGTCGCTGTAAAGATCGCTTAGATTCCAGCTAGGTACGTTGTCTTGTGTCATTTTATCCTCGTCGCATTGCCTGAATAAAGCCGCGGTTTAATACTTAAAGTGGCTGCCGCCTATGAACTCGCGCAGGACGGAATTTGAGGGTACGTAGTCGGGGAACATGGGCACGAACAGATCCAGGAAGCGCAGCAGGGCGCTCGCTTGGCTCCAGGCGGGATCATCGCGGGAAACCTCGAGCAGATAACGCCAGGCAAAGGTCTTAAAGACGGCCGCTTCGTAAACCAGGGTGGAGTTGAACATGGCGTCGCACTGCTCTTGGTAGGGGAAAATGTTGCGCTCTTCGCCGGCGCGCACGCTGGGCCACATGGCGATGGTTCCCGCTGCCGAGGTGCCGCGGTAGCGGCGGTCGCACACGATGCGGCGCAGCAGGCGGCCTTCGGAGGTGGGAATGCGGTTGTGCTCGTCGATGACAAGCTGGGTCAAAGCGCTTACGAAGATACGATAGCGAGCCTCTTCGGGAACCGAGCCGGTAATGCGGGGATTAAGGCCGTGGATACCCTCAATGAGCAGTATCTCGTTCTTTTTTAAGCGCAGTGGGGTAAACTGGCTCTCTGGCACGCGTCTTCCGGTGGGGAAGTCGAAGCGGGGCACGCGAATCTCGTGGCCGGCAGCGATCATCTCCAGGTGCTTGGTGAGCAGAGGCACATCCAGAGCGTCGAAGGCCTCGAAATCTATTTTGCCATCTTCACCGAGCGGGGTGTCGGCGCGATCCTTGTAGTAATCATCCATGCCGATGATGACCGGATTGATGCCCAGAACCTTCAGCTGTACGGACAGGCGGCGCACAAAGGTGGTTTTCCCAGACGAGGAAGGGCCGGCAATGCATACCAGGCGCAGGGTGTCGCGGTGCTGAGCGATATCGGCGGCGATCTTCACGATCTTCTGCTCGTGAAGGCCTTCCTGGGTCATGATGACATCCTGAATGCTGTCGTTTAGGATGGCTTCGTTGAGATCGCCAACCGTAGCCACACCGATCATGCGGTTCCAGGAGCGGTTCTCGCGATAGGCACCGAACAGCCTGGTACTGGAGGCTGGATCTGGCTTGGCTGCCTTGCGGGAGAACTGCATGATAAACCCTTTGGGGAATGGGGTTATTTTAATGCC
>JAFSXO010000112.1 GCA_017444045.1 bacterium
AGCCCTGTCCTGTCTGCAGTGCTGCTGAGTCTGCGCCCAGTCTCATTATCTTAAGCAATGGCCAATAGATCCACATTATAGCTCCCCCTAAAGGATGGCAATGGTTATAAGTTAGCGATTAGCTAACGTGTTAACATCCTAACTCCCCCTAAAGGATGGCAGGGGGAGATGTCGCGACTGCGACAGAGGGGGTGGCCACAGCTGGCGGAAGAATCGAAGTCTAACGCATGTCGTGTGCTAACCTGTGCGCTAACGTACAACGCAGCGCCAACGTACATGAATGAGCATAACCAATGCCCCGAATCCTTAACTAAATGGCATTGAGGCTGCGCCTAGTCAGATTGTTTTTGTGTGGAGGTCGTCATGTCGGATCCATTAAGCTCTAGTATGAATCAGCTCTATAGCATAGAGGCAGAACAGGCCTGCCTGGGCAGCTGCCTTATCGACAGTATGGCCTTTGACCGCGTGTCCGAGATCATCGCTGGGCCTGAAGATTTTTACCGCGAGGAGCACCAGGTAATTTACGGGGCTATGCTTTATCTGGTTAGCCGTAATAGCAATATCGACATTCTTACTGTTGGGCAGTATCTGAAGGACCAGCACAAATTAGAGCTGTGCGGCGGCGCTCAGTTTCTCGACAGCCTGATTAGTATGGTTGCTTCATCGGCTCACGTCGGCGAATACGCGAAAATAGTCGCCGATAAGGCGATCGAGCGCCGGCTGCAGCAGGCTGGCAACGATATTGTGCGTCTGGCCTTCAATACCCAGGAGGAGACGGCGTATAAGGTCGACCTCGCCGAGGAAATGGTGTTCGCTGTGGGCGATAAGAGCCAGAAGGTTGACCTAATGCCTCTGCGCGACAGTATATTTACGGTAGAGGAACACTTACGCGAAAGCTATGATCAGCATCAGACCGTTACCGGTGTGCCTACTGGCTTTGAGGAAATAGACCTAATAACCAGCGGCTTTCAGCCATCTAATTTGATCGTTATTGGGGCCCGTCCCAGCATGGGCAAAACCGCATTTGCTCTGTCCTTGGCTCTCAGAGTTGCGGTAAAGGCCAAGCGCGGCGCGGTCGCTGTTTTTTCCTTGGAAATGTCGCGCGAGGAGATCTGCCAGCGCCTGCTCTGCTCTATGGCTCAGGTAAACAATGTAGATATACGCAATGGCGACGTGCGGGATGGCGATTGGCAGAGGATCGCTAATGCTGCCGACGAGCTGGGCAAAGCGCCTATTTATATCGACGAGCAGTCCAGCACTACAGTTTTGGAGATGAAATCCAAGCTGCGCCGCCTAAAAAAGAAGGAAGAGAGCGAGCTGGGGCTATCGGGGCAGAAGGGGCTGGCTATGGTTATAATAGACTATCTTCAGCTGATACATGGCGGCACTAGTAAAAACGGCAGTGCGGGGAGCAACCGCGTGCAGGAGCTGTCCGAGATCACCCGTCAGCTAAAAGGTCTGGCCAAGGAGTTAAAGGTGCCCGTAGTAGCCCTTTCCCAGCTGTCGCGCAATTTGGAGAACCGCCAGGATAAACGCCCTATCATGGCGGATCTGCGCGAGTCTGGCTCCATCGAGCAGGATGCCGATTTGATTATGTTCCTGTATCGCGACAAATACTACAATCCTCAGTCGGAGGCAGGAGATAAAACCGAGATCATCCTGGCCAAGCACCGCAATGGTCCGATTGGCACAATTGAGCTAGTATTTCAGCAGAAGTTTGGCAGCTTCCACTCGGTGGAGCAGAGCCTAAATCCCGGCTATGAAGACATGAACCCAGAGATGTTTTAAAAAAGACGCGCCGCGGAATATCTAAATCAGCGGCGCGCCAGATAATCGTCTTTGGGTTAGTCGTGTTAAGAGTTAGTCGTTTGAATGGTTAGTCGTAAGTAGATTAGTCGGCGGTATAAAGGCGCAGGGCGGCCAGGGAACTGCCTCTTTCGTGTACCTGGCGCAGGGCTTCCAGAGGCCCAGTCTGGAAACGGTTGCAGATGAGAGAGGCACCCACGAGCTCGCGCACGCTCAGATCGCCTAAGTCGCGAAATTCTGGCTCGGCGCGCCAGCTCATAAACTGGATATAGCTCATACAGTTGCGGGTATTGGCCTTAGGTATCGGACCTATCTGAAGATTTTCGAACAGATATTTGGTGTCGAGCTGCAGAAAGCCGATAACATCCTTCCAGGAATTGCCCTGGCGCAGGGATATAATGCGATCGAGATCGGCATTGGAGGCGTTAGCCATAAACAGGGCTACTAAAGCGTCATCGGTGTCTCCGAAAGCTCTCCAGGCTTTTTCCACGTCTTTTTTGGGCAGACCGTAATAGCTGGCTATGAGCTGGTGCATAGGCGGTTTCTCAGGGAATAGCGGGCTGACCGCACTGATCTCTTCTGGCACTGTCAGCTTAGGCTCTGCTTTAGGCATGGCGGGGTGAAGCGCTTTTTTGCCCTGGCTGCGTACAGTTGTATTCGCTGAAGAGGCGGGCAGCAGCTCGGGAGCGGACTGGGTAGGCTCGGCTGCCTTAATAGTTTGGCTGGGCTTGACCCAAGTGATTTTTTGCACATGCACTTCGCTGTCTGCACTGGCTGACAAAGCCAAAGAGAAGAGAGCGCCTATTGAAATACAGGTTAGGGAAAATGTTTTGCAGCGGCCCACTTTAGTAACCTCACTCCGTATGCTGTGCGGCCTGATGGCGAATGCACAGATTTGTGATAGTTTTATATCATAAAGAATTACCATGCGCTCTCAGCAGCTGAGAGCGCAGACTGAAGAATTCTGCTCTGGTGTCAGCTTCCCTTGAATATAATACCTTGTATTATACTGGGACTTTGCTGGCTACGGTTTTTCGCCGCCTATTGTATCCAGCAGGAAGTCCGTTACGCTTTTGAGCAGCGTCTGATCGGCACGCGTTTCCACGTTAAGGCGCACCAGTGGCTCGGTATTGGAAGCGCGCACGTTGAAGCGGAACTGCGGGTATTCCCAAGAGAGGCCGTCGGTGGTGTCTTCGGATAGGGGCTGACCGTAGGCTTCTTCAGTGCGCTGTCTTAAGCGCTCTAGAATATCGGGCAGCTTTTCGCTGGTGCGGCGGTTTATCTCTCCGCTGATCGGGTGCTGGGCGACTCTGTCTTCCACCAAGGCGGAGAGCGGTTTCTTTGTTGTCCCTAACAGCTCCATGATGAACAGCCACGGTAGGATGCCGCTGTCGCAGAAGTAGAAATCTCGGAAGTAGTGATGGGCCGACATTTCCCCGCCGTATACGGCATTGTTGTCGCGCATGGTCTGCTTGATAAAGGCGTGTCCGGTGGCTGACTGGACGGCGCGGCCATGAGCCTGCTCCACGATCTCTTGGGTATTCCAGGTGAGCCGGGGGTCGTAAATAATAGTTGCCCCATGATTCCTTCCTAGGAAGCGTTGGGCCAGCAGGCCGACGACGTAATAGCCTTCGATGAAGTGTCCCTTTTCGTCGAAGAAAAAGCACCGGTCAAAATCACCGTCCCAAGCTACTCCGAGGTGGGCCTTATGCTCGATTACCGCCTTGGCCGTATCGGCGCGGCACTCAGGAAGCAGCGGGTTGGGCACGCCGTGGGGAAAATTCCCGTCTGGCTCGCCGTTGATGATGATCATCTCTATGGGCAGAAACTCCTGCATACGCTCCAGCAGTACCCCGGCACCTCCGTTGCCGGCATTGCATACCACGGTAAGATGCGGAATTTTGCGCAGATCGACCTGGCTTAGGGCATAGGCTATAAAGCTGCGGTGTACGTCGTATTTTTTCAGGGTACCGCGCCGCGGATGCTTGGTGATGCGCACATCGCTTATGGCCACGCCTCTGATATCTAAATTCTGTGAGCTGGTCAGAGGACGAGACTGGGACTGCACCATTTTTAGGCCGTTATAATCAGCAGGGTTGTGGCTGGCGGTTACCATAAGCCCGCCGTCTAGGCGGTTGTGTCCTGTGGCGAAGTAGACCTCTTCGGTGCCGCATAGCCCAAGATCGGTAACGTTTACTCCCTGATCGCGCAGGGCTTCGATTAGGCTTGCGGTCAGCTCGGGGCTGGACAGGCGGATGTCGTGGCCTACCGCAACGGTTTGGGGCTGAAGAACCTGGGCGTATGCGGAACCCAGCCGGTAGTAAAGCTCCGGAGTGAGCTCCTGGGGCACGCGTCCCCTGATGTCGTAGGCTTTGAATGCGTTGTATGCGGGATGATTTTTTATGGACATGATGCTCTTTGAATTCTTTTTTTGGCGGTTTCAGATGTTGGCTTAGGCGATATAAGCTATTGCTCAGCTTCGGGCAGTTCGGAAACTAGCTGCTTGACTTCCTCGAGCTGGTGTCGGGAAACTATGAGAGTATGCTCTCCTGACTGGACTACGACCAGATCCTGCACGCCCACAAGGGCGATCTTTTGCCCAGGATTGTTGCTGAAAACTATATTGCGGCTGGCATTTAGGCTGCTGCAT
>JAFSXO010000113.1 GCA_017444045.1 bacterium
CGGCCGTGATGGTGCCGTCGGCTAGATAATGCTCGGTTATATCGGTGCGCGGCCAGTATGACAGGGAGAATAAATATAGATCGTAGGGCCGGGCAAAGCGGATGAGCAGGTTGAATAGATTCTGCTTGTCCGCTGCCGTCAGATGGGGATCGTCGAGAAGGATCTGATAGCATGGCGACAGGCCGACGCGATGGATGATGCGGGTGGCCTCTATCATCTGCTCGTCACTGACCATGCGGTTGTAAAGACGGGCGTTGACCTCAGAGGTGTTCTGAATTCCCATCATAATGGTGTCCAGACCGGCTTCTTTAAGCAGGCGCAGCGGGCGCTCGGCGACTACGCGCGGATCGGTGAGCAGCTCAAAGGGCAGCTTAACCTGCTCGCGGTAGAGGCTGCTGAATTCTGCCACCCAGTCCTCCTGCATACAGAATAGCTCGTCGTCGAAGCGGAAACGCTTGAGCTTGGGGAAATGCTGCTTGGCGTACAGGCATTCGTCGACTACGCGCTGCGGGGAAGAGGTGCGGTAAAAGCGCCCTAGCCCCTTGAATACCTTGCGCAGAGCGCTTATATCGCAGAATGAGCAGTTGAACAGGCAGCCGCGGGCGGTCATCATCAGATAAACCGTTTCGCTGACATAGGGATCTCCTACGGTAACGCTGTTGTCGTGGATCCAGTACTTATCGCTGTGGCTATGGAAGTCGCGCCAGGGCAGGGAATCCAGATTGTCGGTAAGCGGGCGCAGAGGGTTGCGGCGTATAGAGCCGTCGGGCTGGCGGCTCCACACGTTGGCGATATCGTCTATGCGTTTGCCGTCGCGCAGATGCTCCGCTACCTCTACAAGAGCCTGTTCGCCTTCGCCGAGCATAACGTAATCGGTATACTGAAGGCATTCCTCCGGAGCCATAGTGACGTGCATACCGCCCCAGATGATGGGGGTGTCGAAGTTTTCCTTTAGAAGTGCGGTTAGGCTGGCGGCGCAGCGCAGATAGCCTCCTGCGCGCAGGGAAAGACCGATTAGGCTAACCTGGCGCTGGCGCAGAATGTCGATGAGCAGCTCCAGTTCGCGGGGGGTCGGCGGGGAAAAATGGTGGTGCTGGTAGTCTTTTAAATAAATCTCTATAGCGTCAAAACCATTCTGGCGCAGACTGCTGGCCAGAAAGCGCACTCCGTTGTTCTCTACTACATAGATAGAGATTAAAGCCAGAGGGGGCATTTTGTTTTGCTGGTTGTTAACTATAGATGCTTCCATATTGTTTTCTGCTAATTACGTTAGCTAATCGCTAACATATAACCATTGTGCTAATAGGTGGTGCGCAGTAAGCTTTTTGCCTGGCGCAGGATGTTCCTTTCGCTCTGATAGTGAAGTAGCTGCAGGGCATCGCCTATGGCGAACCAGGCTATCCTGTCGGCTTCTCCGTCGGGAGGGTTGTGGTTTTCGATGATAACTGGCATTAAAAAAAAAGCTACAAGCTTGTAATACAGGGTGTGGTTATCCTTCCAGTAGAAATAATAGTCTATTTGGTCGATGTAGTCAGCTATGGTCGCTAAATGTCCCGTTTCCTCCAGAATCTCGCGTATGGCTGTGCCCTCCCAGCTCTCTCCTGGCTGCAGTCTTCCCTTTGGCAGAGCCCATAACTGGCCGTCCTTTTTAGCGATTAGGCATACCTTGACCTGGCGTCCCTGACGCTTGTAAACGACACCGCCGGCGGATTGCTGCAGGGCGAAGCGCTGCTGAGGAAGATCCGCGGCAGAGGCCGCTGAAGATGTCTGAGTCTGCATGGCCTGCCTGGCCAGCTCTAGCGCTCTGGCCAGGTGAGGGTCGTCTTCTTCGGTCAGCTGATACTCTGCCCGGTAATAGCGGGCGCTCTGCAGTGCGCGCTTGTGCAGAGAGGACAGATTGATGTTCAGATCGGGACAGTGGCGCTGGGTCAGCCTCTGAAGCAGCTGGGCATTGGAGCTGCAAAGGCGCAGGCTAGCGCAGCTGTGCTCGCCGGCATAGCTGAACGCCAGGATTACCGCCTGATAAATAGCCTGCTCTGCGCTGGCAATGCCGACATACTCGGCGATCTCATTCTCTTGGGCGCCCTTTATGACCAGCCCAACACCGGCATGGCCGGGAGAATTGTCTGCTGCGCTTTGTATGTATATGGTTAGACTGTCTGAGGGCATTGGCGCTGCCTAAGCATAGAGCTTGGCCACTTTAATAGGTATGCCCATTGCGCGCAGGATGCTCTGCTCGCGCTTGTTCATTTCCAGGCGCATTTCTTCGGTGTCGTGGTTTACGCCCAGCAAATGCAGCATACCATGGCTTATGAGCCAAACGGCCATCTGCTCCAGGGTTACTCCGTCGGCGGCAGCCTGACGGGCAGCCGTTTCGGCGCTGACGACTATATCGCCTAACAGAATATGCTCGCTGGGGTAGGATACGGGAACGGTACCGTCATCTAAAATGGGAAATGATAATACATCGGTTGCTGAGTCGGTCTGACGGAAATTGCGGTTTAGGCAGCGTATGTGCTCATCGTCGGTGATAATGACGTTGACCTCAAAGCTTCCGGTCTGCTCGCTGAGCCGCAGCGCCTGCCTAGTGGTCTCGCGTATCAGAGAGGGACGGATGCGGCGGTGGGTCGGCAGATCGTGCTGATCGATAGTAGTGAGCAAATGACATTGGTTGTTTTTAGCCATCTCGGTTCCTTTCGGTGGTTAGTTATTCTGGTTTTTCCTGGTGGAGAGCGTCGTGGTTCTTGGCTACGGTACGCTGGGCCGCCGGAAAGCTGCGGGGCTTTTCGGTGGCCTGAGAGGAGGTGTGAAGCGGAAGCTCGCTGTCGGCGGGCAGATCTGGCTCTATCGCTTCTGGCTGGTTAACTACCAGCAGCTTATCATCTCGGCTGGTCGCCTCGCTGGAAGCTTCTGCTTCTGCAGGCGCTTCTGGCTCCTTGCTGCTCTTATCTCCAGTCGCCTCTTGGTGGCTGGGCTTGGCCTCGCGCTGAGCCGGCGCAGCTGTAGGCATGTTGGGGTAAGAAATACGGCTGTGATAGTGGCTTGTAAGCACGTGGGTGACTGACTGCTTTATCTTGTCGATATCGCGCAGCGACAGATCGCATTCGCTAAGCTGTCCGTTGCTGATAATGCCGCTGACTAGGCGTTCTACCAGCGCCTGAATGGCTTCCTTGGTATGGGATGGCAGGGTTCTCGCCGCTGCCTCGATGGTGTCGCAGATCATGACGATGGCCGTCTCTTTGGACTGCGGTTTGGGACCGGGATAGCGGAAATCGTCCTCGGAAAGAGGCTCATCGCTGAGTTCTTTTGCTTTCTGATAGAAGAATGATGCTAAATTTGTGCCGTGATGCTCACTTATAAACTGCCTCAGCACCTTGGGCAGCTTATAATGGCTGGCCATCTCCTGTCCGAAGCGCACATGCGAAATTAGAATCATAGCCGATAAGCTGGGAGATAGCTTATCGTGGGGATTCTCGTCGCCGAACTGATTCTCTATGAACATGTGCGGTTGCTTGGTCTTGCCGATATCGTGATAGAACGCACCGGTGCGGCAGAGCAATGAGTCGGCGCCTACCTCTTGGGCCGCGGTTGCCGCTAAATTAGATACCATCAGTGAATGCTGGTAGGTTCCGGGAGCTTTTGAAAGTAGCTCATGCAGGGCTGGCTCTGATGGGTTGGATAATTCCAGCAGACGCATGTGGCTGACTACATCCAGGATGCTTTCCAGGAATGGGAGCATACCCGACGCCAGCAGGGAGAACAGCAGGCCGGTTATCGTCCCGTGAATGGCGGCGGTAGAGGCCCATTCCTTAATATCGTCCATTAGGTTTATCGAAAACAGACCATTGCACAGTACGCTGGTGCCCCAGATGATAATAGCGGAGCGGATGAGATCCCAGCGCTTATTGACGTGCTTAACCGACAGCACGGCGACCATGGAAGTCAGTATCGAGGCTGATGATGCCGATAGGTTGCTGGTTTCGGCGGCGCTGTACAGCACTAACAGAATGCTTATAAGTATGGATAGCTCGCTGTCGTAAAGAATGGCGATAAGAATGGCTGGAATGGTGATGGGGGTTATTTGCGGCGATATGCCAGCGGCGATTAGGCTGTGCGAGAAAATGGCGTAAATGAAGACGATCAGGGCTAGGCCGGATAGCCTTTTAACATCCTCGTACACGCGGGGAACGCAGATTATGACGAAGGTTATGGCTATCGACATCAGCACGATGACGAGAAGACTTTTAATGAGCAGCTCGCGCACCGTCAGCTTGCGGTGATAGAAATCCAGGGCTTCCAGAACCGGAACATCTTCTTCTTCGACGATTTCGCCCTCGCGCACTACGATCTGGCCCGGCAGTATGACCTTGACAATAGGTATTACCTGCTCGGCGGCTTCGCGGCGGGCGGTTGCCGTCGCGGTCTTGTCGGCGTAGCGGTTGGCTATAAGCGCTTTGCTGGCCAGCTCGATGGCCACCACCTTGCTGCGGCTGGATATGCCTTTGAGCTCGGCGGCCTTGTCGATCATTGCGGCAGCGGCCTTGCCCAGCTCGGCTTCGCGAATACCGTTGTTCATGGTCTCCCGCAGTAGCAGCTTGGCGGCATTGCTGTATTCCTCCAGCTCTTCGTCGCTGGCGTTGACCAGGATGTTGAAGACAGTTGAGCTCAGGGGCAGAGGGGTCTGTGAGACGTCTTTAAGCGGGGATGTCTGGGCAGAGTCTGTTACCTCTGACCCTGCCGGCGTGGGGGATTCGTATGGCATCCCGGATGGTGTGGCCTCTGGCAAGTGTGCTTCTGCGTCTTTTGATGAGGCTGAGGCTTTTTCTGATGGCTTTGCTGTAGAGGAAGGGCTTGCTACTGGCGCAGCTGTTGGCGAAGGCGTTGCTAAAGGCGTCGGCAAAAGAGAGACGGAAGCTTTAGATGCCGGATTGGCATCGGTTTTGCCTGCGCTGGTACTAGTGTCTTCGGGCAGGGTCATGTGGGCCAGGCTTATGGTGTTGTCTATGCGCGCTTCGCTGATCTGTATAGCGTAAGGATTGAAGGTCTCGACCTCGGGGGTTTGCTCTGCCGCATTCTGTCTGGCCTGCTGGGTTGCCTTTTCATCTACCAGGCGCACCGAGTATTCAGCGCGGGCATCAAAGGGGGCCGGTTTGCCGACTTCAAATTTCGCGTTGTTGGGAATACTGGGAGAAATTAAGAAATAGATAAGAAAACCGAAGACAAAGAGAGCTAAGCAGTTTCTGAAAAAGCGGACATTGCCGGATAGCTTGTCTGTTAAATATGATATATTCAGTTGCCGCAAAATGTTATTGGTCATATCGCTTTGCTGCTTGCTTCAAGCCGGAAGCTTAGGCTTTCCCGTCCTTTGCTGAGGTAATAGATTGGCCTCCGCCGCACCCGCGGCTTGCGTATCCAGTTTAAATGTCATTTATCTGCGATTTCTCCTGCCAATTCCGATCTATTCGGCCATTATGGGCGGAGCTATGTGCGCGTTTTTAATAAAGGATAAAATGCCGTAATTTAGAACCTGCGTTTAATGAATTGAGATCGGAAGA
>JAFSXO010000114.1 GCA_017444045.1 bacterium
AGCCGCTGGCTATGCGCTATATGGATTTTTTGCATCTGGGCGCTACCTGTCTGCGCGATTTTTTCTTTGAAAACGGCTATGTATATTTTGTTATAGACTATGTGCCCGGACATCGCCTCAGCGAGATTATGAGCATCCGCCACGGCTGCCCATTCCCCGAAATGGAAGCAGTCAGCATAGCTATGCAGATAGCAGTCACTATGCAGTATCTGCACACCCTGCCCGAGCCGGTGTTTTTGGCCGATATGAATCTTAGCAACGTCATTATTGCTAAGAACGGAGCGGCTATGCTTACCGATTACGGTCTGGGCAAGCTGCTCATAAGGTACGATCCCAATGCGGTGCGCATGGGCACCTTGGGCTATGCGGCTCCGGAGCAGATCGGTCCTAATGGGGTCGTCAATGCGTATACCGATATGTATGCGCTGGGCGTGCTGATGCATCAGCTGGTAACCAGTGTAGATCCCACCAAAGAGCCGAATGTCATTAAACCGATCAGCAAGTATAATGTGGCTATCAGCCAGGATTATATGAGCATAGTCAGCACCGCGACCAACCCCGATCCGCATCGGCGCTTTGTGTCCATGAAGGAAATGCTGTACGCTTTGCAGGCTATTGCTCCGCAGCGCGGGCGTTCTACTAAGGTTGTGGAGCGCAACATTGTTAAAGAAATTATGGATGTGTTTACGGCTCCGTTTACCAGCAAGGAGAGCAAGTAGCGCAACCAAAAACGCTGCATCGTTCCTGCGCCAGAGACTTCTAAGCGAAGCTATTCTGGCGCAAAAGCTGATGCAGCGCAAATGTAGTGGTAAAGCGCTTTGCTTTACTTTTAGCCTTCTTTGTTCAGATTTGTTTTTTTGACTTTTTTGATTTTAGGTTTAGTCCTGTCGGTTTTGGGTGCTTCATCGTCTTTATAAACGGGTTTGTTTTCAACCTGCTCCAGAGGAACCTGGGTCATGGCGATGCGGTATTTGCCGTTGACGATACCTTGGTCGTCTATAGTATAGTTATCTTTTTTCAGATTCTCTACGTACTGCTCTATTATCTTTGACTGAGGAACAGAACGCTCGGTCTCTATGGCCATTTGAGTGCCTTCTACAGGTGTGCCTTGCTCGTCGATTAAGAAGATACCCCAAATGACCAGATGGCCGAGTAGGTGCATGCCGCGCCTATGGCAGAAGGCTGCTTCATCGTTTTTCCCTATTTTGTGCAGAAGCTGAGCTTTGTTGAGCCAGTTTCCGGGGAATATCGGGTTGCACTCTATCGAGTGGTCTAGGCTTCTGAGAACCTCATCATCGGTATCGGGCAGCTGGGAGAGCAGAAATGCGCGGTTATGCCAGATCTGATAGTTGCCGGGATCTAATTCGACGGCTTTATCGAGGCAGGCGAAGACATTGTCGCGATCCTGAAAATGCAGGTGGCGGTTGGCGACCTTGATCCAGATCTCGGGATCCTCGGGAGCCAGCTTCAGGGCGGTCTCTATCGATTTTTCGGCTTCTTTCTTGTCTTCGCTGCTGTCGCTCTCATCGTAGATGGCCGCGCGCATTACGTACAGATTGGCATTTTTGGTGTCTTTGGACAGAGCGTTTTCTATAGCGCTGCGGGCGGCTTCTTTTTCGCCCCGCTGGAGGTGCACCATAGCCATGTTGGCCATGGCTACGAAATTGTTTTCGTCTAGGACGAGCGCCTTGTCTAAGCATTCGAAAGCTTTGTCAAACTTGCCCAAAGCGATATGCGCCTCGGCTAGGCGGTTGAGTATCCGCGCCTTATCAGCATCCAGGCTGTTCTCCTCCAAGGCTTCGGTGAGCATGTTTGCGGCATTTTCAAAATCGCGTACGTTTATAAAGGCCATGCCCAGATTGGTCTTAATTCTGGGGAAGCTGCTGTCCAGATTGTAGCAGCGCATATAGCAATCTATGGCTTGGGGCAGATTGTTGTGCGTGGCTAGGAAGGCGCCTAGGTCGAACCAGCAGCCGGCATCGTGCGGCAGGCGATGACAGGCCTCATTTAAAGTGTTGAAGGCTTCGCGAGGGCGGTCTAAATCCTGGAGTAGGCTAGCTTTGAGCCGCCAGGCAGCGCCTAAGGTGGGATCCTTCTGAATCGCTTTTTCAACCTTGTCAAGCGCCGATGCGGTATTGTCGCTGTCCTCCTCTTCTTGGGCTTGGGCCAGCCATTCAGCAGCGGATATCTCTGGGGTTTGATCGGACATTATGTGGTCTCTTTCGCAATAACATAAATGATATAAACAGAGATAAGCGCTATGTCGTTAGCGCTTATTAGTGTTGGTTGACTTTTCGGGATAAGTGTGCAATAATCCCTCTATTGAACGCTAATCGCGCGGGAATGGCGGAATGGTAGACGCACGGGACTTAAAATCCCGAGCTGGTTACACAGCGTGAGGGTTCGAGTCCCTCTTCCCGTACCAAAGGTGCAGATTGTATCTGCGCCTTTTTTTTATATTCAAAACCTTGCGCGAATATGTCCGCGAAACACTTACTAAATGATCTTGGGCCCTGAATCAATGTCGTTTAGTTAAGCAATGGCCAATAGATCCTCATTATAGCTCCCCCTAAAGGAT
>JAFSXO010000115.1 GCA_017444045.1 bacterium
CTTACACATTAGAATATAAGACCTTTTTCACGAGCACCGTCGGCAAAAGCAGCCACGCGGCCATGATACAAATAACCGCCACGGTCGAAAACTACGGTATCAATATTCTTAGCTAAAGCGCGCTCGGCACACTTTTCACCAATCGTCTTGGCGAGCTCAATCGGAGTCAGCTCATCATTCTGAAGCTCTTTTTCCAGCGAGCTGGCAGAGACCAGGGTGTGACCGATGCTATCATCGATTACCTGGCCATAAATGTGCTTGCTTGAACGGAAAACGACTAAACGAGGGCGATCAGCTGTTCCAACAACATTGCGGCGCACACGTGCATGGCGACGCTGACGAAGAGCATTACGTGATAACATAATTATTTACCAGTCTTTCCAGCCTTACCAGCTTTACGAATAATCACTTCATCCACATACTTGATGCCCTTGCCCTTATACGGCTCGGGAGCGCGCAGCTTGCGAATGTCAGCAGCTACCTGGCCGACCTTAACCTTGTCGATACCAGAAATGTGAAGTCTATTGATCTTAGCACGGTTGTCAACTTCGGGCGTAAATACGATCCCAGGAATAGCGGGGATCTCAATAGGATGAGAATAACCCAAAGCCAAAGTGATGCCCTTGGTCTCTTTATTCTCGCTTACGCGATAACCGACACCTACGATATCAAGGGAAATTTTGAAGCCCTCGGTAACGCCGATAATCATGTTGTTGATAAGCGTACGCGTTAGACCATGCTGTCCGCGCAGATAACGATCCTCGCTGTCGCCTCTGGACACTACGACTTGACCATTCTCAACCTTTACATCAAGACGCTTGTCAAACGCCTGGGTCAGCTCGCCTTTAGGCCCCTTAACTTTAATTTGGCCGGCTTCGATTGTAACATCAACACCATTAGGAATGCTGATGGGAATTCTGCCAATTCGAGACATTGTTTTCCTCCAAATTACCAAACATAAGCAAGAATTTCACCGCCAACGTTGAGGCGCTGAGCTTGCTTGCCGGTAACCACACCCTTAGGAGTGGACATAACTACAGTACCGAGCCCGCCGAAAATACGAGGGATCTCATGGGAAGACACATAAACGCGCAGACCGGGTTTGCTGATGCGCTTAAGACCATTGATAACGCGCTCACGGTCTGGACCATATTTCAGGAAGATACGGATAGTATCCTGAACCTTAGTTTTAATAATCTGAAAATCTTTGATGAAACCTTCACGCTTCAGCACCTGAGCGATCTGCTGTTTCAATTTTGAAGCTGGGATGTCGACCTGATCGCGTACAGCAGCGTTGGCGTTGCGAATGCGGGTGAGCATATCAGCTATCGGATCGGTGGTGGGCCTTGAATTCCTCCAAATTACTCGCTTGCGCAAACAAGCAAAACAAAAACACTAAAATACGATTACCAGCTGGACTTGGTCACACCAGGAATGAGACCAAGATGGGCTTTTTCACGGAAGCAAATACGGCAAAGCCCGAATTTGCGCAGATGAGCACGAGGACGACCGCAGACCTCACATCTGTTCACACGACGTGTTTTGTACTTAGGAACGCGTCTGGCTTTAACTTCAAGAGCGGTTGTAGACATTAAAATCCTCCAATAAACTCACGCTATTTCTTTAAGGGGCAACCAAGCAGCCGCATCAGCGCCAAGCCTTCGTTGTCGGTCTTCGCGGTAGTTACTACGCAAATATCCATACCGCGCACCTTATCTACTTTATCATAATCGATCTCAGGGAAAATGATCTGTTCTTTAAGACCGAACGTGTAGTTACCGCGCCCGTCAAAAGAGTTGTTGGGCAGACCGCGGAAGTCGCGGATACGAGGAAGCACTACATTGAACACCTTCTCAATGAAAGCCCACATAATATCGCCGCGCAGAGTAACCTTGCAGCCAATCTTAGCTCCCTCGCGGAGCTTGAAGTTGGAGATTGACTTACGGGCCTTAGTAACAACAGGAGCCTGGCCGGTAATAGCTGCCATGTCAGCAACGGCGCTCTCTAATGACTTAGGATTAGAAATAGCTTCACCGACGCCCATATTCACCACGACTTTTTCCAAGCGCGGGATCATCATAACATTAGGATAGTTGAACTGCTTCATCAAAGCAGGAGCGATCTCCGTGCGGTAACGCTCTTTCAATAACAGTTGCGCAATAGGCGGGCGTCCGCCTTCGGCAAACTTAGACTCTTTTTTGGTAGACTTTCCAGCCTGCTTCGCTGCAGGCGCACCGGTCTTTGCCATTATAACCTCCATTGTGGATTTCCGACCCACAAAATACTTACTCAAACAACCAGAGCAGCCATCCCTCGCCTCTGGCCGACCTCACTAAATGCGTTCGTTGCAACGACGGCAAGCACGGAAACGCTTAGTTTTTGTACCCTCTTTTTCGACCTGAACCACAGGGCGGGTAGGCTTATTGCATCTGGGGCACACAAGCATCACGTTGCTTACGTGTATAGGCAAAGTTTTTTCAATCAGACCACCCTGAGGGAATTTCTGACTAGGTTTGGTGGCGCGCTTTACAACATTCACGCCCTCAACGCAAACTTGACCTTTTTTAGGATCTACGCTAAGCACCTTACCGCGGTTTTTAGCATATTTACCGGACAATACGACCACAAGGTCGTCCTTCTTAATATTAGGCATAACCGACTCCTTATACCTACAAAACCTCAGGGGCGAGTGAAACAATCTTCATAAAGTCGCGGTCGCGAAGCTCGCGGGCGACGGGGCCGAAGATACGCGTGCCACGAGGATTTTTATCTTCGCGAATAATAACTGCCGCATTCTCGTCAAAGCGAATATAGGATCCATCGGGACGACGAATTGGCTGGCGAGTTCTTACCACAACAGCCTTCACGACATCGCCCTTCTTAACACCAGCACTGGGCTGAGCCTGTTTAACAGTAGCCACGATTACATCGCCAACACTGGCAAACGGGTGAGTAGAACCGCCAAGAACACGGATGCACAGGAGCTCACGGGCACCGCTGTTGTCAGCCACTCTGAGTCTGCTTTCCTGCTGAATCATAACTTAACTCCTCAAATTACATATCGGATTTACCCAGCGCCGGGCGTCTCCGATAAAAAACAAAAAACTCGAAACTACTTCGCCTTCTCTACGATCTCGACAACGCGCCAAGTTTTAGTAGCAGAAAAAGGACGTGTCTCCTGAATGCGGACGATGTCGTTCACATTGCACTCATTGTTCTCATCGTGAGCGTGGAACTTGCGAGTTCTCTTAATAATCTTTTTATAAATAGGATGCGCGAACTGGCGGACAACACTAACGACAACGGTCTTGTCCATCTTGTTGCTGATAACCCGGCCAATTCTAACCTTGCGCTGACCACGAACTTCAGACATTTCTAATTTTCTCCTAACTCGATCTCGCGAATGACAGTATGAATTCTGGCGATTTGCTTCTTAACAATACCAACGCGAGAAGAATCCGTTAAATGCCCGGTAGCCAACTGGAAGCGAAGATTGAAAAGCTCTTGCTTAGCATCGCTAAGACGCTCGCGCAGACCAACCAAATCCAGCTTGCGCAGACTCTGTAGTTCATCTCTGAGCTTCATATTATTCTCCTCCAAGTCTCTCGCGGGTGACAAACTTCGTCTTCATAGGCAGCTTATGAGCAGCCAGACGCATAGCTTCACGCGCCATCTCTTCACTAACGCCGGCGACCTCAAACAGAACACGGCCGGTCTTAACAACAGCTACCCAATACTCAGGAGCACCTTTACCGGAACCCATACGAGTCTCGGCGGGTTTCTTGGTGGCAGCTTTATCGGGGAACACTTTAATCCAAACCTTACCGCCACGCTTAATATAACGGGTCAAAGCGACACGGGCAGCTTCGATCTGACGATCAGTAACCCAACAAGGCTCTAAAGACTGAATACCATATTCGCCAAACACAACAGAATTACCGCGCTGGGCTTTACCGGTCATGCGTCCGCGATGGGTCTTGCGATACTTGACCCTCTTAGGGCTTAACATTTTATTTACCTCCGACACGCAACTAGCTATAAATTATAGCCAGTTGCGTGATTACTGTCAACTAAAACTAATTAGCTTTGGACTTATTGCGCTGCGGAAGAATGTCGCCGCGGTAGATCCAAACCTTCACACCAATGGTGCCATATGTAGTATTCGCTTCGCGAATAGCGTAATCGATGTCAGCACGCAGAGTGTGCAGAGGCACCTTACCCAGGAAGGCACGCTCGGAACGGGCGATTTCAGCTCCGCCTAAACGACCAGACACCTGAACGCGGATACCTTTAGCACCAGCCTTCATAACTCTCTGCGTAGCCTGCTTCATGGCTCTGCGGAAGGTTACGCGCTTCACCAAAGCGTCAGCTATATTCTCAGCGACCAAAGTAGCCTCTAAATCGTGCTGCTTTACTTCCTGAACAGAAATGTTGATAGTCTTGCTCGGGACGAACTGCATTAAGCTCTTCTTGAGCTCTTCAATACCAGCACCCTTACGGCCAATCACGATACCAGGTTTAGCAGTATGGATGATGACATGAATCTTATTCGCTCTCTCGATCTCTACCCGAGTGATACCGGCTGCACGGTGAGTCTTCATAATGAACTCACGGATCTTCAGATCCTGATGCAGCGAAGTGGAATAGTTCTTCTGCTGATACCAACGAGAATCCCAGCCTCTATTAATTCCTACGCGGAGACCAACGGGATGAATTTTCTGACCCATTATTTGACCTCTTTCTCTTTGACAATGATGGTGATATGGCTCGTTCTCTTATGGAGCTGGCTCGCTCTGCCTCTGGATCTGGGGAGCCACCCCTTGCCAACCGGACCACCGTCAACATAAGCGCGGTAAACGATAAGGTTTTCAGCATCAGCTTTATTGTTGTGAACAGCGTTAGAAATAGCTGAAACGAGAACTCTCTCTACGGTTTCAGCAGCACGCTTGTTCGAGAAGTGCAGTAAATTTCTGGCCTCAATCGCATTGCGGCCAACTATAGCCCTGGTGCACAAACGAAGCTTACGGGGAGCCATGTGGATATACTTGGCTACCGCCTTTACCTCACCGGACTTTTGGGCGACTGTTTCCTCAGCCATATTTCCTCCAACAAATTCGACATACAGCTAAGGCTAGTTACTTAGCTTTAGATTTTTTCTCGGCTTTTGTACCCGCGTGAGAACGGAACATACGGGTGGGAGCGAACTCGC
>JAFSXO010000116.1 GCA_017444045.1 bacterium
GATAGCGATCGAATACGGAAGCGGCCACCTCGCCGTGCTGACAGCTTACATCGGTGATGTCGGCGGGCAGACAATGGCAGTACAGAGCCTTGCCGTCTTTGGTCAGCTTCATCATATCCTCGGTGCATTCCCAATCCATGTACTTAGCATTGTTGGCTAAGCAATGCTGCTCCAGTTCCTTCAGCTCGGCATTCTTGCCAGCGCGCAGCAGCTCGGTGCGCTTCTTCATTACGCTGAGAGGCGCCCAGCTCTTGGGATAGACGATATCGGCATCTTTAAATGCATCTGCCATAGAATGGGTAATCTCAAAAGAGCCGCCGCTCTCTTTGGCAAACTTACGGGCAGCTTCAACAGGCTCATCGAGAAGATCGTAGCCCTCGGGATAGGCCAGGCTTACGTTCATACCGAAGCGGCTCATAAGGCCGATAATGCCCTGAGGCACGGACAGCGGTTTGCCATAGCTAGGAGAATAGGCCCAGCTCATAGCGATCTTCTTGCCGCGCAGCTTCTCAATACCGCCAAAATAGTCGATCATGCCGCGCAGATCGGCCAACGCCTGAGTGGGATGATCCATATCGCACTGCAGATTAACAACAGAAGGACGCTGCGCCAAAATGCCATCCTTGTAGCTCTCTTCAACAGAAGCGGCCACTTCTTCCTGATAAGCGTGTCCCTGACCGATATACATATCATCGCGGATGCCGATAACTTCGGTAAGGAAGGAGATCATGCTGGCGGTTTCGCGCACCGTCTCGCCGTGGGCAATCTGCGAGGTGGATTCATCTAGTTCTTCTGTCATCAAGCCCAGCAGGTTACAGGCCGAACGGAAGGAGTAGCGGGTACGCGTAGATTTATCGCGGAAAATAGAGATACCTAAACCGGTATCGAAAACACGCAGTGACTTTCCGGCGCGATTCAGACGCTGCATTGCCTCAGCAGCATACAAAACGGCGCGGATATACTCTTCAGGATAACGCCAGGTAATAAAAAAGCTATCGTTATACAGCTTGGTCGGGACTTCTTCTAAAGAAGCGATGAGCTGGCGAACTTTGTCTAAGTTTGTATCAGTCACAGTAGCTGTCACAGTCTCCATGAGAAAATAAAACGAGCCCTTCCGGACTCAATAAAGAGGGGAGATAATTCAATTATCAATCTAAAAATCCTGCCCAACGCCAACTACTTAAGAGCCTATGGCACTGCCGCCAGCCTACCCAAAAAACTTGAGGAAAACAATACCGATAAGAATATGAAGGTTACATAAAGCAATAAAAGAAAACAGCGGTTTATGTTGTTTTGCACGAGATGGATGAAAACAATAGCTATAGCGCTGGCATATCTCGTGGTCTTTGTTGCTGTTGCCGAATACTATGTCCGCTATAAGGGATACATTCCCGCATCCAGCCTTGAAGAACTGCAATATGAGACTGCTGAGGAGCCTCCTAGATTCGATCCCCGCCTAGGCTGGGCAGCAACGGCCAATAAACCCATGGCCTGCGGGGAGCCAATTCCTCTTTTCAACACCCTTCACGCCAAGATATGGTCAGACGAGCAGCGCGCCAGCCGTCCATTGGTCTGGCGAGACAACGGGAAGCGCGTTTTAGTGCTGGGCTGCTCGATAGCCTTCGGTTACGGCTTGCCCGACAATCAGACCTTTACCTGGCTTCTTAATAAACGTTTCCCTGGCATCGTATTTGAAAACTATGCATTTCCAGGCTACAGCACCTTCCAGTGTATGCTTAAAGAAGAAATGCTTCTGGCGAACAGACACTACGATTTGATAATCTACACTCCCTTTAACGATCATGTCGCCCGCAATGTATCGGGCACAGTATACACCCACAGTATGGACGGCACAGAGGCTCCTCTTACCTACATGCTAAAAATTAATAATGCGCTGTGGTATCTGCCGGTAACCGAATTGAACTCTAGACACGAAATAGTCGAAATTATACCATTTTACCAGCATTGGCCGTTAGACAGATACTTAGCTATCACCAACACTCTAAAAAGAATATTTCTGTTTTACGACGACATAAGAAGGCTGGAAACAGTTATAGAACTGCCGCCTCCGCGAGAGGCTCGCGAAATATATTGGCGCCTGCTCAAGCGCATGAACAAAATAGCCAATGAACACGGAAGCCAGTTCGCTGTATTATGCCTCGAGAATGAAGAAGAATACCCAGACCCTCTGGCCTACCCATCTTCGTCGGATATCGTCAGGATGAATGAAAATTGCCAAGATACTTTAGAATTCCCGCCGCCCTACACCTATCGCTTCATAAGCAATGGCTGCAACAATGAGCCAGACGGCCCGAAATATCGCGTAGGCGGAGATATGTCCTGCCATCCCAACGCCATAGTGCACGCAAACTGGGCCAAGATCATCGGCGACTGGTTCGAGAGCCAGTACCTTGACGGTGGGCTGCTAAAGAACAGCAAGGAATAATGTTCGCAGACTAGCCAGCGCTGCACCAGCTTCC
>JAFSXO010000117.1 GCA_017444045.1 bacterium
AGGGGGAGAAGTCGCGCCAGCGACAGAGGGGGTGGCCAAAGTTGTTGGGGAATTGCGGTGTTACGCATAATGTACGCTAACTTGTACGCTGACCAACAGCGTAGCGCTAACGCACATGAATAACAATACCCAATGCCATGCATCTTAAGTTACTGGCATTGAGGCCATAGCTGTCTGCATTTTTCGGCGTGCGTCTTTCAGTGCGCGCTGAAAATAATTCAAGCTCGCAACCAATTGCTTAACGACAGCGCTTTCTGCGTAGTGACACAAATAATTAGGGGAAGCACCGAATATCTCAGCGCTTCCCCTAGGTCGGCAAATGCCACAGAAACTAAATACTAGACTTTGGTACCGCAGTTATTGCAGAACTTGGCCGTAGGAGACAGCTCGGTTTTGCATTCAGGACAAACCTTGGGCTGGGGAACCTCAATCTTAGTTCCGCACTCGGGGCAGAACTTAGTTCCTTCGGGAACGGGCTTACCGCAGCCAGGGCAGGGAATAGCGCCAGCCGGAGCGGGAGGCACGATCTTACCGCCGCACTGCGGGCAGAATTTAGTCCCTTCGGGAACCTGAGCGTGGCACTGGCCGCAGCTTATCATAGCCTGCTGCTGGGCCGGAGCCTGCTGAGCCTGCTGCATCATACCAGGCTGCTGCATACCGCCCTGCATCATGCCACCCTGCATCATACCGGGCTGCATCATGCCGCCCTGCTGCATACCAGGCTGCATCATGCCACCCTGCATCATACCGCTCATCATCTGAGGCATCATCATGCCCATGCCCATGCCCAAGCCTGCGCCCATGGTAGAGCCGCCAGTTCCTTGGTTGTTGGCCATATCGCGCATAGCGTCGGCAGCCTGCATCTCAGCGTAGCTACGCACTCCCAAAGCACCCATGGTGGCGCGTTTGCGGAAGGCTTCCTGAATCTCTTCGGGTACGGAGACATCGCTGATAAAGAAATCGCGAAGTCCTACGCCATACTTGCCAAAGTCATCCTTGACCTTGACCTTCATAGCAGCCGCCAGCTCATCCTGATTGCGGCGGATGGTAGCGTACGATTTGAAATTAGTGGCGATCAAATCGCCCAAGCGATTCTGAACGCTGTTTTTCAGAAGCTTATTGAGAGCGGAAGCGCTGTATCCGCCCTGTGTACCAACTAATGTATTAATAAACAGCTGAGGGTCCTCAATGCGCACCGACATGGTACCAAACGCGCGCAGCTGCACCCAGCCGAGATCGGGATCCTGAAGGTCGATGGGATTGGGAGTTCCCCATTTCAGATCGGTCTGCACCGCCTGATTGACGAAATACACCTCGGCGCTGAATACATTCTTGCCGCCGGTGAATTTCTGCAGCCATTCGCTAACAACAGGAAGATTAGCGGTGGAAAGAGTGTGGCGGCCGGGACCAAAGACATCCATGCTCTGACCGTCACGGAAGAATACGGCAGACTGGCTCTCGCGCACGATCAGCTGGGCGCCAAAGCGAATATCACCAGGTCCGTCCTCGGGAACACGACCTACCAGCGCAGATGGATCTGTAGGTCTCCATTCAATTACATCTATATATCTGGCCATTATTCAACACCTTTCAAGACGCGATCGCGCTCATCGAGCTTGCTGTCCAGTTCATCTAAGCTGCTGCGCAGGGCGCGCACAGCACCGCTAAAATTATCGCCAATAGCAGTATTCAAGCCCTGTACGCCTTCTTCAATTGAATTTACATTGACTACCAGCGCCAAATCAAACTCATATATGCGGGCCAGCTCTTCTTCGTTAACCTTAACGGCATCAAAGAAACCAGCATAGCCACGGCTGGCGTGACGGATACGCTCGACAAGCCTATCGATCTTATTGCCCATGCGATCGCAAGGTTCCATAGCATCTAAGTTGCCTTCTGCGAGACAGTCTTCCTGAACAGTCTGCAAAACGCTCTTTATCTGGGTTAACCGTTTAGCCAAATACTCTCTTTGAATAGAATCGACTTCGCGCCGTTCAGCGCGCTCGGCATAGCCTTTATAGCCAGGAATCTTATTGGCCAAAGCGGCAAGCTTATCAGCCCAGCCGCCACCTTTACTACCTTTATCCATTACTAAGCCTCCTTAGTGGATCAAAGTCTATCGCTGTACCGCTGTTGCAGAGCAAAGCTATGTAAAAACCATTAGCGACAACCAAACAGCAAAATAAATTATAAATTATCCATAAAAGTTAGTCAATAAAGCGATGCCGCCAACTTAGCGAAAGCTGGCGCAGCGCAAACTAGCCCGCGCTAGAATCCGCTTCAAAGTCATCTCGCTCCAGGGAAGCCAGCCAGGGATGAACATAGCGCTTCCAAGCCCGATGCGCGACAAATATCAGCCATGACAAAGCCGTACCCAGCACTCCGCCGATAATCAGCCCCAAGCAAGAGCGCCACAGCGATATAACTATTGGGGTGTGCAGATGTGCGTACGTGCCGGCCAAGCTGGCCTCGCCTACCGCGGCGGCCAGAACAGCAAAGGGCAGTATTCCGCGCCAGCGGCACATTATAAGAGTGGGAATGCAGAGTAAGACGGGATTGCCGAGCACAAATTCCTTAAAGCGCGGGCGCACCCCCAAAACCATATCGAGCCAGCGGCGCAGCTCGCGCTCGGTTTCGCTGACCACCAAATCGCCGCCAGCATTGCCTGTGCGCACCAGATAGAAAGCACCAGCGCCAGCCAGCAAGGCCAAAACCGCCAAATGCCAGAACTGCACTTCTGTTTTAAGAAGGCGTCGCACCCAGGATAACGATCCGCGCCGATTCTGGAATACCACCCATCCAGCCAAGGTCAGCAGCGGAACCATCAGGCTGTGCAGCTTAACCCCGCGGAATACGTCGATGCTGAGCATATACACCGCATCCGGCAGACAGGAGGCGCCCATTATGCCGCCCACCAGCGAAAACGCGCCCGCTATGCAGATAATCTTCCAGCCGGCATAGACGGTCTGCCAAAGCCTGGTACAGACAACGTATTTTTCCATAACCGGGAAGAGCAGCACCATACCCCAAACGGGAAATACCATCAGACCCAGCAGAGCCAACAGAAGCCGCCATTGGGCCAGGCCAATTCCGGTGATCACAGCTACTAAAGTGACCGCCGCGCAAAACAGGACTGCGAAACCAGCCAGCCGTGGATACCAGCCTATTGCCGCTCTTGCCAGAGAGCACCAGGCTGCGGCTATGCCAATAGCGATAAACAGAAGCCGGAAATTAAAGCCAGTCAGACCGCTCCCCGTGCAAGGCAGCGGAGAAAAAACTGTCGGGGTAGCGCCTAGGCGCCCATCCATATCGGAGGCAACCGCTGAGTAAAGCATTTCCGTAGCTTCGGCAGCGCTCAGCCGGTCAAAGCCATCGGCATAAGGCCGCACATACATGAGGCGGATATTGCGCTCGCGCGCTCCCAAACCATACATAGCCGCCACCACCAGAGGGTGAAGCTTAGCCTGCTGCGCCGCAGGCACAGACTGCACCCGCACCACATCGTCCTGCCAATTGCGCGCCAGCGTCTGAATGCCCTTCTGCTGCACCTGCCGGGGCAGCTCTATAACGCCGATTTTCAGCTGCGCCTGGTTCAGAGCCTTGCCCACCATATCCAAATAATTGGGGAAGCCCAGCACCTCGTTGCGCAGACCGCCGAAGATTACCCCATCGACGCCGGGACGAGCCAGTTTAGCTATGACCCTATGCAGGCTGTCTTCATCAAAAAACGGGCTGTTCCATGGGCGCACCCAAACGCGAAAACCGTATTTTTTAACCAAACCGTCAACAGTATCGGTGGGCACACCGAAGCCCATAAGGCCAACCTGACGCAAATCGGCTTCCAAGGCTACAACATGGTTATCCGGATCGACAACCATAGCCCGATGGCTGCCGAGACTCTCAGAGGCATACGAGGCTATATCGGCAGCTACGCGGCTGTCCGACGCCACAAAATAGACATATTTGGCCTGAGGCACAAACGCCGAGCTTACCCGCCCCTGATACTGCAAATCCTCAATATCGTAGCTGCTGGCCACCCGAGCCAAACCGCCATTCTGCAGGTCGTCGCGGGTCATCTCATCCACGGCCAAAGCGGAAACCCCTAAGCTTTTGGCCTTCTTCAAAACTGCATCAAGCTCCAGCCCCTGCTGGCGGGCATAATCGCACAGCGAACGGTAATCGCTGAGCAGAACCGCAGTCCGGTTGGTGCGCTCCAGCTCGTGGCGCTCCCACATCACGCTAATAGCCGCTAACAGGCCAACAGCTATGAGAGCCAGCAAAACTCCATAAAAACGCGAGCCTTTATCGCTCATATTAGAGCTCACCTGCGTTTTGGCGATCCATCAGCGGTTCGGGCGCCGGCGGCATATCCGGCAGATCGTAATCCACTGTAATCCTCCGTTTTTCTCTACAAAAACAGATACAAGAACGAAGTTATTTTACCACAGATCCACAATAAACACCACTTTTCTTCAGGAAACACCCGAGAATCACA
>JAFSXO010000118.1 GCA_017444045.1 bacterium
AAGGTCTGCTGAACTTCCTGGCCATGCTGGGCTGGAATCCCGGGGACGAGCGCGAGTTCTTCACCAAAGAGACCCTGGCGGAATGCTTCTCGCTGGAGCGCGTGCGCAAATCGGGGGCGGTCTTTGATTTTAACAAGCTTCTATACATCAATGGCCTGCACATGCGCACCATTCCCGCGGACAAGCTGGCCGATATGGTCATGCCCTTCTTCGATAAAGCAGGCTGGGAGCGTCCGCAGCGCGACTATCTGATCAAAGTGATCGAGGTCATGGCCGAGCGCGCCAACCTGCTCACCGATTATGTAGAGCCGATCCCTTACTTCTATAAAGATCCCGAGGAGTACGAAGAGGCGACCGTCAAAAAGCGCTGGAAGCCGGCTTCTCACGAGCTGCTCAGCGGCTGGGCCGAGGAAATGGCCAAAATGGAGGAGTTTACGCCTGAAGCCTTAGAAGCCAGCCTGCGCGCTTATGCCGAAGGTCACGGCGTAGGGGCGGGCCAGCTCATCCATCCTACGCGCCTGGCCATTACCGGTGTGGGCAACGGCCCCAGCCTCTTCCACATGATGGAGGTTTTAGGCAAGGAAGCCTGCCTGCGCCGCATCGAAGCCGCTCTGAAGGTGCTGGCGTAGTATGGCTGAGCGTCGCGTTTTGGCCCTGGATTTTGACGGGGTCTTCTGGAACAGCGTGCGCGAGTGCTACGAGGTGGCCCGCGAGGCTTGGGAGGAGGCGGGTATGCCCCCGTTCTCCCAGCCTTACGAGCGCTTTCGCGATGGCCGCTGGCTGGTGCGGGCGGGGCGCGATTTCGGCACGCTGATGCGTCTGCTGGAGGACGATCCCGCGCTCGACATACTCAGTTACACCCCGGAGCAGTTTGCCGAAGCCGGGCGGGCGCATCCCGAATTGGTGGAGCGCTTTGGCGAGTGCTTTGGGCGCATCCGCCTGCAGTACCGCTGGGAGCGCGAGGCTTACTGGCGCAGCCTGCAGGCGCCCTTCCAGGCGGTTCTCGATGCCCTGCCAATTTGGAGGACGCGCTTTGTCGATGTGGTGGTGGCTACCACTAAGGATTCCGAATCTACGCGGGCGCTGCTGGAGCAGGCCAATCTTGACATTCCCGTTTACGGTCTGGAGGTCGGCACCGATAAGAGCAAGCACATGCAGCTGCTCATCGATAAGTATGAGGTCGAGCCGCATAACGTTTACTTTATCGACGATCTGCTCATCACTCTGCTCGATGCTGCCAAAGCTGGGGTGCGCGGGCATTTGGCCCTTTGGGGCTATAACAACGAGGCCAGCCGCCGGCGGGCGCGGGAGATGGGCTTTATCCTTTTGGATGAAGCCGATTTGCCCAATTTAGGCGCTGATTAAACCACATTAGCAAGGGAGATAAGAATGGATAATCCAGATGTTTGGAAGGTGTGTGCCCTGTGCCGTCATTGCCATCCTACTGACAGCGGCCGGGAGATCCCAGAGCTGATCGATTCCGAATATATTGTGTTCCGCTGCGATTATTATGAGGAATTTACCCGCGAGGATTATCTCATGATCCCTGTCGATGAAGAGATCGATACCGAGCCGATACGCGTTTGCCCGCATTGGGAGGCCATTGAGGAAGGCGATGACGACCTCGATGAAGACCATGATGAAGACCATGATGATAGCGCTGATGATGGCACTGACGAAAGCGAATAACGTATAATGGTTGTTGATTTGCACGAGCCTAGCGAGCGGTACTATTTGGATAATGATGAAAGTGCCGATATGTCTAAAACCTGGCTTAAATGGCTGGATGACAACGGCTATGAGCGCTATGAGCTGGTTAACGAGCTAGAATCGGTTATGCCCGATCTCTTGGCGACGCTGGTACCCATGGTGGGCAGCCGCGGTGCTAAGGTGTCGGTATGGAGCTTTTACCTTGACTGTGTGCTGGAGTTCTTATGCACCCTTCCGCGTTACAGAATTAAGCATACATATTCCGATGATGTCGGTATAGTCGATCATAACGTTGCCGCTCCTGATGGCTCTGGAGCAGATGATGCTTCCCAGGATCAGGACCTCGATTTGGCCTTGTTGCCATATGACGATATGGAGCGCTATTGTGCCTGCTTCATTGCCTCGCTGTTCGATAGGATAATCCTGATCGAAGACGACACCTGGTGGGGATGCTGCGGCGTGGTCGAGCAGCTGGACCCCTGGCCGCGCAATGCGGTGGAGTGGATTATCTGGCTGACTAAGGTCGGCTGCTATGTGCAGACCGATGAAAATAGCCGGCGCATGAAGAGAATGCTCGATATGATGCAGGAAAACGCCAAGTTTATGAATTATCCTGACTTAAATCCGCGAGCAGAAGTGTATATTCAAATATTTTTGAAGGCTCTGCAGCATTTTGTGGAGCGCTGCGCCTGGCAGTAGGCGATTTTTGTTGTTTATTTATCTTAGCGAGGTCAGGCGGTAGTGGGCTCTCTGATTGAACAGTTGGATAAGGCGGAAACGCTGGGCGGGCACAGTTGGCGTCTTGCCGACGGAACGGTTGTGCGCGAGCTGCTGGGGCTCTCGGCAGAAGCGGCGCAGCGGCGTCTGGAGGAGCTGCAGCGCTTCAGAGAGGCTGCGGGCAGCGCACTGGCTATGCCAGACCGCCTCGTTAGCGAGGACGGCCGCCTGTTTGCTCTGCGCTCCTGGGCAGAGGGCAGTCCGCTGCAGCCGGTTATAGACGAGTCTATGGCTGAGCGCATTTTGGTGCTCATGTCATCGCTTCCTCCAGAGCTGGTTGTTTATGATCTGCGCCCGGAGCATCTGATCGACGGCCCTCAGGGGCTTTGCCTCATAGATCCAGGTTTTAACCCGGCTGGCGTTCCTCCGTATGCGGCGCCGGAACAGTACGGGCGCGGGGATATTGCTCCTGCAATTGTCAATTACCAGCTGGGAGCCACGCTGCTTCACCTGTTTTCCGGGCAGCCACCCCAGGATGCTATGACCCTGCTCATTCCCAGCATCGAGCCTCCGCTTATCGAGCAGCTGCCCAGCTCGCTGGCTCAGCGCTTTGGTCAGCTTCTGGAGGCGCAGGGCTCTAGCCGTCCCTCTCCCCAGGATCTGCTCGGCGAGCTTCAGACCTGGCTGGCTTTTCGCAGCAGCGCGGGCGATGAAGATGAGGCCGAGGGTGTAAAGGCCGAGCATGAGCGCACGGTTTGGGACGAAAAGGCCGAAGACAGCGAACTGGCCGACGATAGCGTCAGCGACTTTCTGCGCAGCAGGGCAGAGCACTGCAAGGACCAGGTGCAGTCGGCCCTATCCCAGTTTTGGGACAGGCATAGCCTGGCTCTTACCATGTTTGGCATTCCTCTTCTCGTCTCGGCTACCCTGGGCGTTTTTCTGTGGGCCGAGGGCGATGCCGTGGCAGAGCTCGCCGGTATCGAGCCTTTTTGGCGCCAGAAGCAGAAGGCTGTCGCCGACAGCCGTTTCCCCGCCGATAAAGATCTGCCTAAATCTTGGGTGTGCGATGCCGACGGTGCCCGCATGATTCTCATCCCCGCAGGGCCGTTTTACGAAGGGCCGGCTCCCGAAGCCGGAGTAGGCGCCGAGCCTATGATTACCACCCTGCCGGCTTTTTATATCGATCGCTTTGAGGTTACCAACAAGCAGTTTAAGCATTTTGTCGACTGCACCGGCTATAAAGCCGAAGGGACCTGGATCAAGTACGCCACGCCGGAGCGCATGAACCATCCGGTTATCTGCGTGTCGTGGCACGATGCTCAGGCTTACGCAAAATGGGCTGGCAAGCGCCTGCCTACAGCCGAGGAATGGGAAAAGGCCGCCCGCGGCGGCGATGCCCGGCGTTTCCCTTGGGGAAATACCTGGGATGCCAGCCGCTTGAACAGCTTTGAATCCAACCGCGGCAATACCGCGCCTGTTGGCTCCTATCCCAGCGGGGCTTCGCCCTATGGCGTTGAGGATATGGCGGGCAACGTCTGGGAATGGGTCGATGCGTGGTATATTCCCGCCGACAGCGATGGGGCGCTGCCCATGCTGCGCCAGATTCGCGGCGGCTCGCGCAGCGATAAGGCCGAAGACTGTCTGATCGTGGCGCGCCGCGGGGTGTTCCCCGAGAATGGCCGCCTGGTTAATTCTGGCTTCCGCTGCGTTGTCGATCCGCAGCATCCCGGAGTTATGGGCAACGGCGAATTTGTGGAGCTGCGCTCTCTGCCGCCGGGGACGGGATACGAGCGCTCGCATTTGCCTTTGCCCAAGCAGACGCCGGTGCCGTCTGCTGCTCCGCGGCCCGCGTTTTCGGCTGATGCCGAGGATCCTAATCTGCCCGCTGCGGCTGCGGATAATGGCTATGATGATTATTACGGCGGTGACAGCTACGGCGGCAATAGTGGGTCTTATTATAGCGATCCCTATGCTGGCGCTGCCGATTATGAAGGGCGTTACGATCCCGCCTTTGGCGGCGACGGTTCTGATGTACCTGGTGGTGGCAATGCGCCTGCGCCAGCCTATGGCGGCGGAATGCAGAACAATTCCGCGCCTGCAGATGGCTTTGGAAGCGAGCCACTGGAGCCTCAGACGACTATGAAAATGTCCAGCCAGTATACCGACAGCGATGACGCGGAATTGACTGGCGATTTCTGATGGCGCATTTGCGCCGCGTACCCTTTAGCTGCGCCGCGTGCCCTTTAATGGTTTTTTTTCAGTTATTGGGACTGACGAAGGGGTCGGGGTATAGGGGAGATATGCCGCTATAACGGCATTTGACGTGTTCGCTGTAGCACTCTATGATATTTGCGCAGCATATATCGCCAGGTTTTCCCTTGTCGTATGGGTTGCGGTATTCTGGGTATATGATGAGAATCTGCACCTTTTTTTCTTTTATATAGCAGTAGCGCTCGGCTGGCTCCTGGGCCACGCGCAGCTCTTCGTGGGCTCTCTTCTGCTGTTTATTAATACCTACCGTTAGCTTCATAACAAATTAAGATTTTCGCGGATAAATCACCCTTCACCTTTATTCTTATGTTATTCTAATGCTGTTCTGTTAATGACCTTGCTGATAATGTGTGGCCTGTTCCTTGGCCAGCTCATCGCAGCGCTCGTTGTAGGCGTGTCCGGCGTGGGCTTTGACGTGGTGCCAGCTGATGGTGTGCGCGGCGGTGGCCTTCAGCAGCTCCTGCCAGAGATCGGCGTTCTCTACGGGCTTTTTGTCGGCCTTGCGCCAGCCGCGCTCCTGCCAGCTCTTCAGCCAGCCTTTGACAAAGGCATTTTGCAGATAGGTGGAATCGGTGTACATGTCTGTCTGCGTGGGCCGATTAAGTGCCTGGAAAGCCTTAATAGCCGCGGTAAGCTCCATGCGGTTGTTGGTGGTGTGCGCTTCCCCGCCGCTGATCTCTTTGGTAGCGCCGGTGCGGTCGTGTACCAGAATGGCCGCCCAGCCGCCAGGACCGGGATTGCTGAGGCATGAACCGTCTGTGTAAATGGTGACCTTACTGCGAGGCGGTGTTGCTGCTGGCATATGATTGCTGTCCCTCTGAAATTTTTTGACTAAGCTTTTTTGCGTCCGGCACCGTGGCGGCGGGGTATGACGGAGCGCAGCAGTTCGATAGCTTCGGCCAGGGCGCTAATGGTTTGCTCTATCTCCTCGGCGGTGTTTTCGTAGCCCAGACTCAGGCGCAGGCTGCCGCGCGTCAGCGAAACCGGAAGCCCCAAGGCGTTCAGCACGTGGGAACCGCCGGACTGGCCGGTGTTGCAGGCGGCGCCGGCAGAAGCGCAGATGCCGCGGCGGTCTAGCTGGATGACCAGCGACTCGCCTTCAATGCCCTTGACGGCAAAGCTAGCCATGCCGGGCAGGCGCTCGGTGCGCGAGCCGGTGACTATAACGTCGGGAATGCGGGCGAGCACGCCTTCGATGAGCTGTTCGCGTAGCTCGGTAAGGCACCGGCGTTTTGCTTCGCCGTTTTCGTTGACTAAAGCTAACGCTCTGGCCAAACCGATAATGCCCGGCACATTTTCAGTGCCCGAGCGCAGGCCCTTCTCTTGGCCTCCACCCAATATTATCGGGGTGGGGTGGCATCCCTGGCGCAGATACAGCGCGCCCACTCCCTTGGGGCCGTAAAACTTATGGGCTGAAATGCTCAGAGCGTCCACGCCCAGCTCCTGCACGTCGATATGCATGGCGCCGGCGGCCTGTACGGCATCGGTGTGCATGTAGATGCCGTGTTTTTTGGCGATCTCGGCGATAGCTGCAATCGGCTGTAGTGTGCCGATCTCGTTGTTGGCCATCATAACGGAGATCAGGGTCGTCTCCTTGGTTATGGCCTGGGCTACGCTGTCGGGATCGACTCTGCCCTCTTTGCTGACGGGGAGGTAGGTGACCTTGAAGCCTTCGCGCTCCAGCATGTGAAAGCAGTTGAGCACGGCGTGATGCTCGACGCGTGAGGTGATCAGGTGTCGGCCTATTTCGCTTCGGGATTTGGCGATGCCAATGATGGCTAAATTATCGGCTTCGCTGCCGCTGGCGGTGAAGGTGATCTCGGCGGCTAGCTTGGCGTTGATAGCTTTGGCTACCTCGGAGCGCGCCTGGTTGACGGCCTTGCGGGCCTTGAGCGACAGCCCGTAAATATTGGACGGATTGCCGAATAGTTCGGTAAAATATGGAAGCATGGCCTGGACGGCTTCGGGAGCGCAGGCGGTGGTTGCGGCGTGGTCTAAATAAATCATAGTCCTTTTTATAGCATAATTGGGCTGAAATAGCTATTTTTTAAGCGAATATGTTGCAAAACACTAACTAAACGACACAGTAAATAACAGGAGGAAATGCTGAAAAATGGACACTGGAGAGTTGAATGATTACACTTATTATAACGGATATGAAGGCTATCCAGAATTTATCCTATCCTCTGGCGATAAATCTATGCATATATGGGACGGATATCTTGAAGATATCTTTGGAGAACCGCCTTTGGACGGCCAGGACTGGTATGGTCTAACTAAGGATTTTCATGAGGATACTGGCCCTTTTGATTCATTTGAGCCTTGTCCGATAGACGTGGAGGCATACCTCAGCGATGCTATATCGTGCCGAGGGCGCAAAATGCGCTTTGAGGAATCGCCCGCTGTGCTGGAAGCCATGATAAGCTGGTTAAGTGCTCATAAAGATGCCGAGGTCTTTGCAGTTTTGGATTGATAGTCGGCTTTCAGCCGATGTGGAAACACCACTAAAAACAGCAATGTCATTTAGTTGAGCCCATGTAGATACAATTAATGGCTGTCGTTTGCGGATTATAGCGCGTAACCAGTTCCGCGCAAGGCACATCTGAGCGAAGCGAAGCAGTGCCGGCGCGGAAGCTGGTGCAGCGCGAATATGTTTGCAAAACACTAACTAAACGATACTGTAAAGAACGGGGGAAATGCTGAAAAATGGGCACTGGAGAGCTTAATATAAGATTAAACTTTATTGAAGGCTATGGCTATGGCGATGAGCCGTATATAGTCTTTAATATGCCAGGCTCTAGCATAGAACCGCTGCTTATATGGGAGGGATTGTTTGCCGATTTGTTAGACAATCCCGATATGTCAGGCAAAGGCTGGATAGGCTTCACCAGAGATTACCATGAGCTGAAAGGCATCTGGAATGAAGATTATGAACCCGTCAGTATTGATGTATCGGAATATCTGAAAGACTTAGATTATTATACAGGCCAGTCATTTAAGTTCGAGGAAACGGCAGAGATGTTTGAAGCACTGCGCAAATACTTGGAGTATGCGCAGAGGAATGGATATCAGATTAGCGCTCATTATGATGATTTATACTGATTTGTTTCTTTATAATGATGCCATGTGCTTCAGACGCGTTTTTCGTGGCACAGCAATGTTATTTGATTAAGCTCTTGTAGATACAATTAATAGCTGTCGTTTGCGGATTATAGCGCGTAACCAGTTCCGCGCAAGGCACATCTGAGCGAAGCGAAGCAGTGCCGGCGCGGAAGCTGGTGCAGCGTTAATATGCCCGCAAAACACTTATGTCCATCATCTTGCCTGCCCCAGGCTCTCCAGAATATCTGCCGGTGCCGCTGCGATAGCACAGCGCTTCGCTCACATCGGTGAGCGTTATCGCGTCCTGCCCCTTCAGATCGGCTATGGTGCGGGATACCCGGGCTAGGCTGCTGAACACGCGGGCCGACAGAATTAGGTGCTTGGCGGCCTGCTGCAAAAAGCGCTCCGTCTCGCGGTCATACTGGCAAAAGCGCTTGATCTGCTGCGGGGTCATGTGCTCGTTGTAGCAGCCGCGCTCGTCCTGTATGCGGCGGGCCTGCAGTACGCGCTCGGCGCCGCTGGTCGAATCCTCAGGTAGCTCCGCCGACACCAGCTCAGCGGGGCGGGGACGCGATAGACGCACCTGCAGGGCGATGCGGTCTAGTATCGGTTCAGAGATGCGGTGAAAGTATTTCTCTCTTTGGCCTGGCGTGCATAGGCACTCGCGCTCCGTATCGCCGAAATACCCGCAGTGGCAGGGGTTCATAGCGGCTACCAGGGTAAAACGGCAGGGGTAAGTTATGCTGAATTTAGCCCTGGCTATTTCGACCCTGCCGCATTCCAGCGGGGTGCGCAGCGCTTCAAGGCACTCGCGGCGGAACTCCGGAAACTCATCCATAAACAGTATTCCGTGGTGCGCCTGGCTTACTTCCCCTGGCGTATAGCTGCCCAGAAGGCCGGCCAGGGTGATGTTGTTGCTAGGAGCGCGGAAGGGCGGTAATTCTACTAGCTGCCGCAAAGCTGTCTGCCTGGCGGTGCTGTGAATGGCGGTAACCTCCAGTGCCTGTTCGCGCTTCAGCTTGGGCAGAATGCTGGGCAGACAGCGCGCCAGCAGGGTTGGGCCCGATCCCGGAGGCCCTATAAAAAGCAGATGGTGCAGTCCGGCGGCGCATATCTCCAGAGCGCGGCGGGCCAGATGCTGGCCGCATACCATGCTAAGATCGGCTGAATCGGCCAGCGGAATGTCATAATCACCCGGACTTTCTGCGGCTGGCTCCGACTGATGCGGGGGCTGGCTCTCTGGATAGACCAGATAATCGCAGGCCTGCTGCAGCTGCTTTACGGGAATGATCTCCAGGCCGCTGAAGATGGAGGCTTCCTGATAGTTGGCATACGGTATTATGACCCTCTTTATGCCTATGCGCTTGGCGGTGATGAGCGAGGGCAGCACACCGCGCACTGGGCGCACTTCGCCGGCCATGGACAGCTCTCCCAGCACCATGAGGTTTTCTAAATGCTGGCTGCTGAGCTGCGTAGAGGCACCGGCGGCCAATATGCCCAGGGCTATGGACAGATCGAAATGCGGCCCTTCCTTGCGGATGTCTCCCGGGGCTAAATTGACGGTGATCCGCCCCTGGGGAATCTGGTAGCCGGAATTGCGCAGTGCGCCCCAGACGCGCTCGTACGATTCTGATGCGCCGGCATCGGGCAGGCCGACCATGGAGTAACGGGGCAGGCCGTTGGATATATCGACTTCAACGCGGACGGGAAGGGCGGTTACGCCGATGAGCGTGGTGCTGTTTAGGCTGGCTAACATGGAAGCGTACTCCTTTTTTTGCATTAATGTTGGGCCTTGAAATAACATTTGTCTGTGCTATGAAAAAGCGCACCTATATGTTTAGCCGCCGAAAAACCGCGATTCCTCTTGTGAATCATTCACATATGGCTAGGCACATCTTAGCGAAGCGAGGCCGTGTCGGAGCGGGTGCTGGTGCAGCGCGAACGTGTTCACCCAATGTATGTTAATGACATTGTGAATGGCGAAGCCTATGTTTTCTTAGGGGAGAGGGGGACTTTGACGCACTTAGATTGAATAGTATGGCTTATGCTTAGGGGGTGCCTATTATGAGCAACTATGATAAACTATTTGCCTGTGTCGATGCTTTGCAGAAAGCCGACCCTCAGCAAGCTTATAGCGATGAGAACTACCGCGTAAACTTAATTAAGCAGTTTAACAGCACCTTTGGGGTCGCCAGCAAAATTCTGGAGGACGCGCTTCGCAATATGGGGATGAACAACAGCCTCGACGATCCGGCAGAATTTTTTAGGGTGTGTGCCGAGCATGGCTTTATCGAGGACAACCAGGTATGGGAAAGTATGCAGAATGACCGCAATGTATCGCTGTTTGTTTACAACGAAAAAACTACGGCGGAGATTTTAGTGCGCATCATGACTGCCTACGTTCCCGCGCTGAGCCATTTTGCTTCGCTGCTCGCGGCACATTTAAATCAGCAAGAATAAAAGCAATAAAGTTCTTTAAAACCTCTTGACTAACAGGGTGTTTTGATTATAATAATTCCCGTTGGATGTACGCGTCATTAGCTCAGTTGGCAGAGCAGCTGACTCTTAATCAGCGGGTCCGGGGTTCGAGTCCCCG
>JAFSXO010000119.1 GCA_017444045.1 bacterium
CATCCCTATCTTAAGACTATAATGGGACGCTTCTGCGAGGTCAGCGATTTAAGCGCAGCGCAGCTTCGCCTAGCCGAAGTACCAGAAAAGGCCGAGCTCGTGGTCGAGGACGACGAGCATATTCCTCAGGCGTATGTGGGCAACATCTTCATGCTGCCCGGCATCCCGGAATTTTTCCGCCAGCGCTTTGAAAAGCTGGCCGACCGCTTCAGGGGACCGGAGCTATTTCACAGCAGCATAACCCTGCAGGGCATGGAGACCAACCTGGCGGCCTCGCTAAACCGCACAGTTAGGCTGCACCCCGACGTTGCCTTCGGCTCTTATCCCAGCTTAGCCGAAACCGATGCGCCTTCATCCTATCGGCCCGTTCCCTGCCGCATTAAGGTTACCTTTGAAAGCAGCGATCAGGCAAAGCTAGCGGAGGCTAAAGAGTTTTTGCTCAAGAATCTGCCTGACAGCCTGCAGCTGCTGGAGAAATAATTAATACTATACTATACTATAATTAACGCTGGCAGCTTAGCGTCAGCTAACCTGGTATCATTATCAATGCCATTTAGTTAAGGATTCGTGGCATTGGTTATGCTCATTCATGTACGTTGGCGCTGCGTTGTACTTTAGCGTACAGGTTAGCACACAACATGCGTTAAAGCTTGATTTTTCCAACAGCTTTGGCCACTCCCTCTGTCGCTGGCGCGACTTCTCCCCCTGCCAACCTTTAGGGGGAGTCATAATGGGGATCTATTGGCCATTGCTTAACTAAACGACATTGGTATCATTATGATTCTCATACTTCATTAGTATTCCTAAGGAGGCTTAATAATGCGCAGAACTACAGTTTGGACTATATTAGCGGTACTGTTTATTGGCTTATGGGCCAGCAGCGTATGCTGGGCCGATGAAGGCAGCCCCAAAAAGGGAAAGGTAAAGCACCCTCTTTCCGTGCTTCACGCGGCTCTGGACAAAGAATACGGCGACGGCCTCAACAACGTCAAATACAGATGCACGATCTGGCTGCGCAACATCAGCCACAACGATGTCGACGGAGTAAAATGCCGTCTCTTGGTGCGCGACGGAGCCAAAAAGTATTACGAGGAGACCAAGGAGATCGAGACCATCGCATCCGGCAAGCGCATATTTGTCAATTACAAATGGGAAGATCGCATAGAGCTGCGGGTTACACCCGAGATCTGGATCACCTACAAAAACAGCGACGGCGAAGAGGTAGAATTCCAGGCCATCTCTCCCACCTGGGAATAGCCTAAAGCCTGCGGCGTAATATTAGCGCTCTCTGTCAGCGCTTTCTCAGTCCCAGTACTGACACTTCAACCCTCATGGCCCCGGAACGGTACAGCGCCTGAGCGGCCTCATACACAGAAGCTCCGGTGGTCAGCACATCGTCGACCAGCAGTACATATAAGCCGCGCCCTCCGTTAGCCGCGTAAGCATTTTTTACATTGGCAAAACGCTGGGCGCGGCTTAGTGTTTTCTGCTCGGCAAGCTCCCGGGTGAGCGAAAGCAGATCGGGACGGTACACAAACGCCGCTTCCTGGCGCACCAGCTCTCTGCCCAGCAGATACGGACAGTGATAGCCGCGGCGGCGCAGCCGGCGCTTAGAAGGAGGAATAGGCACCACGGACACGGGAAACTTTCCGCGCAGGCGTTCGGGAATCGCCCGCAGCATGGCTTCGGCCAGCGCGTAAATATAATAGGTATAGCCCAGCATTTTGGTCTGCAGCAGGGCAGAGCGCAGCTCCTGTCCGTACAGTCCCGCAGCATGCACCTCTAGTCCGCTGCCCAGCTTCTCATGCTGGGGAACGATACCGCAGCGGCATTTCTCGCAGAAGCCGTATCCCTCGCTTCCGCACCCCGGGCAGGACGGCGGATAAAGCCAGTCGAGAGCGCGCTCTAAAAAAGGCCGCGGCTTCAAGAATCCTCTCCCTCCCACGGCTTAACGGCGTCGGCGCCCTTCTTTTTTACCAGCATCATAAATTTGGGGATAGCAGCCATGCGTCCCACGCGCGTGGGCTCGCAGGCCAAACGGTACAGCCATTCCAAATGCAGCTTAATCATCCACTGCGGGGCGCGCTTTTTTAGGCCGGATATCACGTCAAAGCTGCCGCCTACGCCTATTCCCAGGCGTATACCCGCCGCATCTCCGTACTGGCGCACCCAGCGCTCCTGCGCGGGCGAGCCCATGCCCACATACAGCACCTTGGCCTCTGATGCGCGGATTTTATCGACGATGGGCTGCGGTTCCTTAAAATAGCCGTCGTTTACCCCTACCAGCGGCAGGTCTTCTATCTGCTCCCGCAGCTTCTGCCCTGCCCGCTCGGCAATGCCCGGTGCCGCTCCCAGCAGAAACAGCGGGCTTCTCAGCTGGCCCAGCCTCTTGGCGAGGTTCACGATAAGCTCTACGCCCGCCACGCGCTCCGGAAACTTCACCCCGCACTGGCGGCCGGCCCAAAGAATGCCGGCACCATCGGGCACGACCAGATCGGCGCCGTTGACCAAGGCGCGAAATTCCTCGTTTTCCTGGGCGCGCATGACCATTTCAGGGCCTACGGTGACCACCAAATGCGGGGAATCGCTCTGCAGAAAGCCCTCCATGATCTGCAG
>JAFSXO010000120.1 GCA_017444045.1 bacterium
AGATCCACCTCCATCTCGTTCTGCAGGCCCAATCTCCATCTCTGGATTTCGTCCAGTGTTACAAAAGGTAATGGATTGCTATTAATAAATATTTCACGATGTTTTTTCGGATCGTGGTCTAGACAAGGGAACCACTTTACTGGAAGAATAGTTTCTGCTTTTGCAGGCAGTATTCCAAACATAATACATCCAGAATTATTACAACGCGCAAACATGATTGGTAGAATAGGAACCCACGGAATAACAAATAAAAATACAGTGGGAGTTTGTGCAGAATTCCACGCTGTAAATGAATTGCTCTTAAGTGGTAGCAAATGGTCTGATATCCATTTAGTCGCTGCTATAAGACCAAGAACGGGGTTGATTATGCCATTCTGTGCTAATTGCTCAACTATGTTCTCAGACATAATTGATTAATAGGAGATGAACAGCTATGAGATACGACGAGATTGACCTACAAGTCGAGGACATTATGTGGTTTGGTGTAGATACTAAGGGTTGCATTGTCGAATTTACAACTGGAGGAAGCGCCAATGTGCCCGAATACGTGTGCCGCAGCCGCGAAGAAACCGAGGCTTTGGAAAAATATTTCACAAATATGGAACAACACACGAACGCCAACATGCTGATAGATCGGAACGGCAGTCCTTTAGCCAACGACGCCTTTGCCCTAGCCAGCTGCGGTCTCTTCTGCTACGATGTAGCCTATGATAAAGACCATCATCCAACATCCTATTACAATAAGATCGCTTTTCCGGATAAGCAGTTAAAAATTACCAACCTGCCAGATAACATTAAACGGCTAATATGCGATCACTTGATCAGCGCCGATGCAGCTTCTGACCAGTTAATTCAAGTCGATAATGCTTACTGAATCAATGCTATTGCTATTCAGCCAATCAACTTATAAGGTAATTGCTCATGAAACATAAACTCGCCCAAGTATCTATGAACGGCCGCATGGCCTACACCATCATGTGCGTCGAAGCATTTCTAGTTAATCAGTACCCCGACCGCGACTGGCGTCTCATCGCTAAAAAAATGTGGGCAGCCACCACAATAAATTGGGGCGACTGGCCAGACATATACTGCTTATTTATTCCCGATCTTCTTTTGCAATACGATGATTATGATCCCAAAGAGTTTATGCCCTTCATGACACTTCATGAGTTCCATCTTGTCAGACACCTTTACGCAGGTATAACAGAGGGCCGAGAAGATGATCCTAAAGATGTATTAAATTTTATGCTCAATAAGCCCTTCGAAATGGCCATGGTTTACGAAGGGACTGGCATCGGGGACGGTCACGAATCCTTTGAGATCATAGATGAAGCAGAACAGGTTCTTCTCGAGCATAATATCTCTCTTCCCGATCATAACCTGGTTAAATTCTCTCCGGCTAGCGAATTTAATGGCTGGGGGTACAAGTTTGACGGCACTCATCTGTCCATCATTCTGAACAAGTAGGCTTAATAAGGTGCAGAACTGTTGCGTCCTGCACCTTATTAATAGGGAATGAATCATGAGATACAGCGAAATTGATCTGCAAGCCGAAAACGCTTTACTTATTCAGTATCCGCTGTCATTGCTCAGCAAATCAACTATAAGGTATTGCCCATGACACGTAAACTCGCCAAAGTGTCTATGAACGGCCGCATGGCCATGCCATCTGTATATTGAAGCGTTTCTAGTTAATCAGTACCCTTATTCTTTAGCCAGAGCATTAATATACCTCTGGCGTTCTTCTTCCGGTATGCGCAAAGCATTCATAGCTTCGGTTATACCCCATCCCATACTTTCCATAAGGTTTCGGATAGATGCCAGCAACCCCTCACAGCGACCTTCACGGCGACCTTGGCTAAGACCTTCATTAAGTCCCTCAAGACGACCTTCACGGCGACCTTCACGGCGGCCCCTGTCTAATCCTTCAGTTAATCCCTCGCGACGACCTTTTTTTATGCCACGCGCTTCTACTCCTCGGCTAAGATTGCACATACTGAGCACCTCCTCGTCCATGCCCTTGTCTGCCGATATGGCAAATTCATCCCGCAGGATCCGCCTTTTCTCCTCCGCTGACGATGCCGAAACCAGCAAAGTACCCAGCAGCTTCAGTATACCATTATAATCACTGCTGCCTTCATGGCCCAAGCATACCATCACCACTGTTATTAAATCATAATTCCCCGTCTTTTCACAGACCCGCCCCACATAGTTGCGTTCCGCCAACTCGTAGCCGGTAATGGTATTCTGACGCCGGCGCGGTACATCTGTACAAATCCAAATCGAATAAACCTTGCGCAACTTTTCGTAGTGCGACTTCCGGAATACCGTTTCCTTTTGCGCCGACAGCATCCTGGCGCAATAATAAACACCGCGCTTCACCAAAGGGTAGCCTGGGTAATAATTAGACTGCGCTTCGACATTGATTATCAGCTGAACTGCCTCGCCTGTACCCGGAGCAACCGCGTCAAAGTAAATGTCAAAGAACACACTGCCCTCGCTTGTAGAAGCCCGCTCCTGCCCACGGCCTCGGATAAACGCCCCTGTTGCATCGGGATCAGCAGGGATTTGCGATATCTGAGGCATACCGTCAATACACTTGTCCGCGATCACATCTACATCAAAATCGCGAAACTCAGCCACACAGCTTTTCATGATCCTGGCCAGGATCGTTTTTCGCGCCAGCACCCGCTTGCAGGCAGCATCGTAAGCCTTCCCCTCCAGCGTCGCTTCAGCTCCTGCAAATAAATCATTTTTTCTTCTTCGCCTTTTCACTGTTGCCATAAAAGCGCCTCCATAGAATAGTTAGATTAGATTAAACGATGTTCTATCGTTGATAGCGGAAGAATAAATTATCGGCACAATATCCGCTCAGCAATGACACAACACTATTTCGGCATAACTATAAGACAATACCTGTGTAATAATTTTCAATATTGACATATTTATGCTAGAGCTGGCAAATATCTCCATATGACAGCGCATGGAGGATAACCAGGCTACATACATATGAGACTGCAAATCAAGCACCAGGCATTTGAACCACAGTCTCATATCACCAATGTCTTTTAGTTAGTGTTTCGCGAACATATTCACGCTGCACCAGCTTCCGCGCCGGCACTGCTTCGCTTCGCTCAGATGTGCCTTGCACGGAACTGGTTACGCGCTATAATCTGCAAACAACAGCCAATCCCAACCCCCAGGAATACTGTTGGCTATTACCAATTAATCCCCATTAACAATAATTCATTGGATATATAGCTAATGAAACATAAACTCGCCCAAGTATCTATGAACGGTCGCATGGCCTACACCATCATGTGCGTCGAGGCGTTTCTAGTTAACCAGTACCCCGAACGCGACTGGCGTCTCATCGCTCAAAAGATGTGGGAGGCTACTACGACCAATTGGGGTGATTGGCCTATCATGTACTTGTGCTACCTTCCCGATGTCATCTTAGAAGACGATGATTACGATTCTGACTATTTTGGACCTTACATAACACTGCAGGAATACCAGCAGCTCAAAGACTTTTATTCAAATATAACTGAAGGTCGAGAAGATGATCCCGCAGATCCCGTTGCTTATATGCTCAATAAGCCCTTCGAAATGGCCATGATTTACGAAGGAACTGGCATCGGAGACGGTCACGAATCCTTTGAGATCATCGACGAGGCAGAACAGATTCTTCTCGAGCATAGTATCCCTCTTCCCGATCACAACCTGGTCAAGTTCTCTCCGGCTAGCGAATTTAACGGCTGGGGGTACAATTTTGACGGCACTCATCTGTCCATCATTCTGAACAAGTAGGCTGAGATTACGCGCACAAGATACGCAAACGGCAAACCAGATACAAGAATGAGACACCGCGCCGCAAGGCCGCCAGCAGCAGGACATACGACATCAAGGCATAATTTTATTAGTTTACTCATTATTACGCGGAAAGAGGAACTGACAGCTATGCACATGGCCGATGCCCTATTATCAGCCCCAGTCGGCGGCGCAATGTACGCAGCCAGTGCCGGCGCTTTGGGCTGGGCGGTAAAGAATATCGAAAAAGAGCCTCAGCTAGACCGCAAGCTGCCCCTAATGGCCATGTCCGGCGCCTTCGTCTTCGCCGCGCAGATGATCAACTTTTCCATCCCCGGCACCGGCTCCAGCGGCCACCTCGGCGGCGGTATGCTCCTGGCTGGACTGCTGGGCGGCGCCCCGGCCCTGCTCACGATCGCCGCGGTTCTGACCGTACAGTGTCTCTTCTTTGCCGATGGCGGCCTTTTGGCCCTGGGTGCCAATATCTTCAACATGGGCGTCATCCCCTGTCTGCTGGTCTGGCCGCTGATCTTCCGGCCCATACTCAGGAAAGGCGCTACCAAGGGACGACTCTGGCTGACGTCAATCCTGGCATCGGTAATCAGTCTGCAGCTGGGAGCCTTCTGCGTAGTGCTGGAGACGCTTTGCTCTGGCGTAACCGAGCTGCCCTTCGGACTGTTCCTCTCGCTAATGCAGCCCATCCATCTGGCCATCGGCCTAGTAGAAGGCATAGTTACCGCCGCCATCCTCACCTATGTAATGCAGACGCGCCCCGAGCTGCTCACCGCCAACATTTCCCCGCAGTCCGAGCTTACCAGCGTGTCCCTCAAGCCTCTGGCCATTGCCCTGGCCATACTGGCCGTTTTAGTCGGCGGAGGGCTTTCCCTGCTGGCCTCCAGCTATCCCGACGGTCTGGAGTGGTCGATCCAGCGCATAACGGGGACAACCGATCTGGAGCGCGGCGATGCCGTTCACAGCCAGGCGGCGGCCGTACAGAAAAGCTTAGCGATTCTTCCCGATTACGATTACCCGTCAGGGCAGGGCCAAGGCACTACCGCCTCCGGTCTGCTGGGCGCTGCTATAACCTGCGCTTTAGCCGCCCTAATCGGGCTGGCGATTAGCTGCCTCAAAAAATTCCGCTCGGCTCCGCAGCAATAAAAATGGCAGACATCCGCAGCAAGATTAACGCGCTCTACTCCCTGGAGCAGTTAGCCGCGGGAGATACAGTACTTCACCGCCTGCACCCATTAGGCAAGCTGCTGGTTACGTTTGCTTATTTAATCTGCCTGCTCTCGCTGGACTGCAGCTCCCTGCACCGTCTAGCTCCTTTTTTATTCTATCCGATAATCTGCACCGCCATCGCCGCAATACCCGCAGGCATGATCTTAAGCCGCGCCGCCCTAGCCCTGCCCTTCGCCCTATTGGCAGGCATCAGCAACGTCTTTATTAACCGCACCCCAGCCTTACGCATAGGCGGCATCATACTCAGCGCCGGTATGATCTCGCTGCTGGTGCTGGCTCTGCGAGCTTTGCTCAGCGTCAGCGCCGTTCTGCTGCTCGTAGCGGTCACCCCATTTCCCAAGCTCACCGAGCAGCTGCGCCGCCTGCACATGCCGGAGCTGCTGATCGCGCTGACCGAAATGACCTACCGCTATCTGGGCATCTTAGCGGAAGAGGGCGCCAACATGCTAACCGCCTTCAGACTGCGATCGTGTGGCAGCCAATGGCCGCATCTGCAGCTGTTCGGCTCCATGACCGGCCAGCTGCTATTGCGCAGCTTCGACCGCGCCGAGCGCGTCTATCACGCCATACAGTGCCGCTGCTGGCATTTGGGGCGCCGCCAGATCAGCTCGCCACCCTGGCGGATCGGAGACTGGATATTTCTAATACTGGGAGCAGGCTCATCCCTGGCCTTCCGCCAATTCGACCTCATGCAGATGATAGGAGAGCACTGGCCATGGTAACTATCCGCGACTGGACGGTACAGTACCCCGACGCCACCGTCGCTATAGACAGACTGAGCCTGCAGATAGAAGACGGCGAGCGCCTGGCCCTGATCGGGGCCAACGGCGCTGGCAAAAGCACGCTGATTCTGTCCCTGGTAGGCATACTGCCTGGAAGCGGCGAGGTGACCATAGAGGGACTGACCTTAAACAAGAGCAACATAACAGAGATACGCACCAAAGCCGGAGTAATCTTCCAGAACCCCGACGATCAGCTGTTCCTGCCCACCATTTACGACGATGTCGCCTTCGGGCCGCGCAATCTGGGCTTAGACGAGGAGAGCGTGCGCCACCGCGTAGAGGATCGTTTAGAGCTGCTCAATATAGCCCACCTGCGGGAAAGATCGGCCTTAAAGCTGTCGGGAGGCGAAAAGCGCATGGCCGCCATCGCTACAGTACTGGCCATGAAGCCAGACGTGATGCTCATGGATGAGCCAACCGCCTTCCTCGACCCTAAATCCAGGCGCTGTCTAATAAAGCTTCTGCAGACCCTGCCCCATACTATGCTTATCGCCACCCACGATCTGGCCTTCGCCGCCGAGGTCTGCAGCCGATGCCTGATCCTCAAAGACGGCCGCTATTTTGCCGACGGACCTACCCAGAAGCTGCTTTACGATGCTGAAAAGATGGACGCTGCCGGCCTAGAAGCCATCAGTTAGAAATAAAGCTAATATAAGGGCAGATCGTCGCAGGACAGCCCTTCGGCGAAAAGATGATCGCGCACGTCAAAGGCCTGCAGACGCCAGACGAAGCCCCCGGCCATAGGGAAGGGCACGACTTTATTGTAAGCCCCCCAGCCCATGCGGAACTGCTCGCCGCTGGCTCCGGTATAGTCCAGATTGAGCAAATGGCACAGCGCCAGAGAGGACGCAAAGGTGTGCCCAACCATGACTATACAGCGCGGCTCAGAGGGCAGATGCCACCTGCGGTAAGGCCCGTCGGCCTCGAAGCTGAACCCAGCTTTGACCAGCACTTCATCAATTCCCCTGCTTATGCGGGAATAGGCGTGCTTCATGGTCTCACCCTCGGGAGGGCCTACATAACGCTGCTGCAGCGGCATACTATACCAATGCTGAAAGTAGGCTTTTACCTCGCTAAGCGGCCGCTGGTCTAGCTTTTTAGCCTGAATCTCCTGATACCACTCCGCCACAACAGGCTCGCGCCCCAGCAGTCTGGCCAAAGGCTCCGCGGTCTGCCGCGCTCTGAGCAGATGCGATACATAAAAATCGGTAACCGGCAGCCGGCATAGGCTCTGCCCCACGCACTCCGCCTGGCGCAGACCTAGCTCTGTAAGCTGAGGCTCGTCAATGCCCACACCGCCGCGAGCCCACTCCGGCTGACCATGGCGCACCAAATAGACAGCAAACGGCTCGCTTAATGAACTGTTGCCCCGAGCATCGGTACGCTGCTGCAGCCAGTTACTTGCCGTCCCGTCAGACTCAGTATGCTCCGCCGCAGGGACAGACTGCGCCGCCCCGCCAACAGCCTCAGGCTACATCGGGATACCGCCTAATTCTTCAGGCCCTGCAAGGGAGCGGGAATACGCCCGCGCCGGTTGACGAAATTAGCCGAGGAGAACTTATTCACATCGATGATGGGAGCCGCACCTAACAGTCCGCCGTAATCGACAGTGTCTCCGGCCTTCTTGCCAGGAATGGGCAGAATGCGCACCGCCGTGGTCTTGCTGTTTACCATGCCGATGGCCATCTCGTCGGCCACAATACCGGCTATAGTTTCGGCACTGGTATCACCTGGCACCGCGATCATATCAAGGCCTACCGAGCAGACGCTGGTCATAGCTTCTAATTTGTCCAGCGACAGGGCGCCAATGCCCGCGCAGGTGGCCATCTCCTCGTCTTCGGAGAGCGGAATAAAGGCACCGGACAGGCCGCCCACATAAGACGAAGCCATGGCCCCGCCTTTCTTCACAGCATCGTTGAGCAGCGCCAAGGCCGCAGTTGTTCCATGCGTACCGCAGCGCTCCAGCCCCATCGCTTCAAGCACCTCGGCCACAGAGTCTCCCCGGGCAGGAGTTGGAGCCAAAGAAAGGTCTAAAATACCAAAATTGACGCCCATACGGCGCGAGACCTCACGTCCGACCAGCTCACCCATGCGGGTAATCTTAAATGCGGTGCGCTTTACGATCTCAGCGACCTGGCCGAGATCCGCGTCAGGGCCCAAACGCTTGATGGCGGCGCTGACCACACCGGGGCCGCTTATGCCGACATTAATGGCAGCCTCGGATTCTCCCATACCATGCATGGCTCCGGCGATAAACGGGTTGTCCTCAACCATATTGCAGAAGCAGACCAGCTTGCAGCAGGCCAGCCCTTCCTTTTCGGGAGCCATATGCGCGGTTTTCAGCACCACCTCGCCAAAACGGCAGACCGCGTCCATATTTATGCCAGCCTTGGTAGACGCCAGCGAAAGCGAAGAGCAGACGCGGGTGGTACTATTAAGAGCTTCGGGAATGGAATCGAAAAGAATGCGGTCGCAGTCTTTGAAGCCCTTGTGCACCAGAGCGGAGAAACCGCCCACATAGTCAACGCCGACCTCGGCAGCCGCCTTATCTACGGCCAGAGCCAGGGGCACATAGGACTTGGCATCGGTCGCCGCACAGATATAGGCCAAAGGCGAAAGAGCCAAGCGCTTATTGACAATGGGTATGCCAAACTCATCGGCTACCTGCTCTACAATAGGCACCAAATTCTTGCCGACAGTCAGGATCTTGCGCACCACGCGTTCGCAAGTCTTCTGCATTGAGGAGGAAACACAGCTCTGAAGGCTGATACCCAGAGTTACCGTGCGGATATCGAGATGCTCGCTCTCGATCATGCGCAGGGTGTCTAATACTTCATCAGTTGCAAGCCACATAAACTTTTTATTTCCGCATTTAGCAATCGGTTCCTGTCAGCAGAACTATTCCCGGCTGTCAGTCGAACCATTCCTGAGCCCAAGCAGAGCGCGACAGATCGAGATCGGCAAACGTCAGCATATCGCTGGGATCGGCCAGAGCCTGGGCGACCTCCTCATTGTGCTCGTGGAAGGCGGCGCAGCGGCGGAGCTCAAAGCGCTGCCAGGCCAGAAAATTCTTAACGTTGGCATTAAACCTCGCCTGACGGCAGTGGCTGACAAAGGTGTGCACGAACCTGAAAAAGTTCTGGAACGACACGAAGGAAACGCTGCCCAAGAAGGCGCGATAATTGATGATCCCGCCCTCGAAGCGCAGAGGCTCGGCAAAGCCCTCGGCGCACACGTCAAGCACATGGCTCTCCTTGAACGACACGATGCGCCCGTCGCTGCTGTCTCCTCCGCCCTTGACCATGCGCCCGACATCGTTAATCATCTTTTCGGTAACATAGGCCGCAGCCTCGGTGTCATAGCGCTCAGCCACAAAGCCCAGACAGACCAGCTTAATACTGTCCCAGGGAATCTCGTAGCGCTCCTTGGCAGTCTCGGCGATTAGCTTGTCATCGCAGAACGAGCCGGTCTTTACGCGCAAGGGAAGCGGCAAAGAACGCCCATGGTTCAGCGGCGTGTTGGTCACTACGGCATTACGGCGATCCGACATCAGCAGGCTGTCGACGAGCTGCTGCTGTCCGTCCTCAGCAGAGATAAGCGTTTCTTTGCCTTCGCTCATAATTATGACTGCCCCCTACTGGTAATCTCGTTGCGCAGATGGCGCAGCTTAAGCTTCATATCGTTCATGTTATCGGAATGGCGCACCGCTTCCTCGGGAGTTATGCGCCCCTCGCGCACCAGCTGCAGCAGATGGTGGTCAAAGCTCTGCATCCCCTCCGTGGCGAAGGAATCCAGCTCTGACTTAATGTTGCCCAGATGCATCTCGCGAATATTCTCCTGCATACGGGTATTGCCAACCAGCACTTCAACCGCTACGGTGCGCTTGCCGTCTGTCGAGGGAATAAGCCTCTGGGCAACGATGCCGCGGATATTGATCGAAAGCTGCTGAAGCACCGGGGCATGCATATCCTCGGGGAAGAACTGCAGAACGCGCTCAATGGTCTGCACCGCGTTGTTGGCGTGCAGGGTTGAAAGCACCAGGTGGCCGGTCTCGGCAAAGTACACAGCAGCCTCTACAGACGCGATATCGCGCATCTCACCGATCAGCAGCACGTCAGGAGCCTGGCGCAGAGCGCTTTCCAGAGCGTCTTTAAAGCAGGCTGTGTCGCTGCCGACCTCGCGCTGGCTTACCAGGCATCCTGGCGCGTCGGAGTGCACATACTCGATAGGATCCTCGATAGTAACAATATGGCCCGGCGCGTGCTCCTTGCGGTAGCGGATCATCGAGGCCAGCGTTGTGGATTTTCCCGATCCAGTCGGACCGGTAACCAGCACCAGGCCGCGCTTATTCATGGCCAGGCTGCGCAGTACCGGCGGCAGCCCTAAGGTCTCGATATCCATAATCTCATCGGAGATGCGCCGCATAACCAGGGCCACAGTATCGCGCTGGCGGTAGGCATTGACACGGAAACGCCCCAGCTCCTCCAAGGCGTATACGAAGTTGGCTTCCGGCTTCTCGTGGGCAAATCCAGCGCGCATATGGTTGGGCATGATATCCAAAGCCAGCGCTTCGGTAAAGGCCGGAGTAAGTACGTCGCACTCCAAAGGATGCATCTGGCCCAAAATGCGCAGATACGGCGGATTGCCGGCTTTAAGATAGACGTCTGATGCCTTTTCCCGGCAGGCCACCGCCAAAACCATATTTAGAAGCCCGCGCAGATACTCAGGGGAAGAGCAGTCTGGCAAATAACCTTCGGCAGCGACACTGCCTTCGGAGCTTACAGCCTCCTCAGCCGGAGCCTGCTGGGCCTCTGCGCCGGAAAACTCCGCTTCCTGCGCTGCGCTGTCACTAGAGGTAGCTGATGATAAGGTATCCATTTCTAACGTTTGCCCCTTCCCAAATATAATTGCGTCTGCGCTGCGCCAGCATCAGCGCTGGCCATAATCCACTGAGCCAGCATATGCCTAAATCCGCTGCGCACAGAACCGCAGCAGCCGCAATAGCGCGGCATGAGCTGGCAGGCTTTAAGCTTATTTATGCTCGCGCCACTGGCTGAAATCCAGCGGCTTTTCCTCGCCCTTCATTAGGCGGCGAATGTTATCGCGATGGCTGTACACTACCAGAACCGCCAGCGCAACCGAAAGCGCGATATTGATCAGCCCCTCTTCATACAGCCCCATAAGAATGGGAAGCGAAAAGGCGGCGCTCAGCGTAGCGATAGAGGAGACGCGGGTAATGGCGAAAACGCCAGCCCAAAGCAGAAACGCCATGCCGGTGGGAACCGGAGCGATAGCGGCCAGCACACCGCACGAGGTAGCCACGCCCTTGCCTCCCTTAAAGCCGGCGAAGATGGACCAGTTGTGTCCCACGATAGCCGCCAGGCCAAAAGCTATCTTAACCATCGGCGCCATGAACAGCGGCATGATCGTCAGATATGACAGCCCTACCGCCAGCACGCCTTTAAATATATCGACAGCCAAAACGATCAGGGCCCATTTGGCACCCAAAACCCTATAAACATTGGTGGCCCCCAAATTGCCGCTGCCGACCTTGCGCAAATCCACATGGGCATGGCGCTTAGCTACAATCAGGCTGGTAGGAAAAGAACCGATTAAATAACAGGAGACTAATAATATAAGCGTCCAGATCAAGATAAACTGCCTTTCTCATCTAGTTAGCTGCCGCTAAGTTGCCTACACAGCACCGCCTGCAGTCCGATTATTTTACAAACTTGAGCACGATAGGCGTGCCCACAAAGCCAAAGGCTTCGCGAAGCTGATTCTCCAGATAGCGCCGATACGAAAAGTGTACCAGCTCGGGATCATTGCATTTTAGCACAAAAGTCGGCGGAGCGCCTCCCTGCTGGCTGGAGTACTTAATTTTCAGATGCTCGCCCTTATAGCCCGGCGGCGGACGCAGGGCCATAGCTTCTTTAATAATCTGATTCAGCACCGGAGTCGCCACGCGCCGCCGCGATTCGTCGGCAGAATCCAGAGCAGCGGCCAGTATCTCATCTGTGCCCTCTCCGGTCAGCGCCGAGGTGAACAGCACCGGAGCATACGCCATAAAATCCAAATCCTGGGCCAGGCGCTTAACGAAACTCTTTTTCCATTCCTGCACATTGGCCGAGCCGCCCGAAAGCTCGGACACCAGATCCCATTTGTTGACCACGATACCCGACGCCTTGCCCGATTCGTGGATATCTCCGGCGATTCTCCGATCCTGGGCGACAATACCGTCGCGGGCGTCAATGACAAATATCGCCACATCGGCGCGCTCCAGGGACTGCTCGGCCCTCTTGCTGGAATAGAACTCAACGTCCTCATCAACCCTGGCCTTGCGGCGCAGACCGGCCGTATCGATAAGGCAGACCTTGCGCCCGCCCACTTCAAGGAAAATATCGATAGAATCGCGCGTCGTGCCGGCTTCGTCGTGCACAATGCTGCGCTCCTCGCCGATCAGACGGTTGAGCGTAGAGGACTTGCCCACGTTAGGGCGTCCCATAATGGCGATGGAGATATCGGGCTTATCGCCCTCCCCGCTGTCAGCGGGCAGCAGCTCCATAATCCTGTCGCACAGATCGCCGGCGCTGGTGCCGTGCATTCCCGAGACAGGCAGGGGCTCGCCCAGGCCCAGGGCATAAAACTCATACAGGCCCATTTCTGCCGACAGAGTATCGGCCTTGTTGGCTACCAGAATGATGGGCTTGCGCTGCTGGCGCAGCACGTTGGCCACCGCCTCGTCCAGCGGGTGGAGACCCGCGCGTATATCTACGATAAACAGCACCAGATCGGCCTCTTCAACGGCCTGCTGAGCCTGGCGGAAGACCTGCTTGCGCAGGACATCGGGGCTGTCGGGATCTATGCCGCCGGTATCGCAGACCGCAAACTTGCGCCCGCTCCATTCGCATATACCGTATATGCGATCCCGCGTAATGCCAGGCAAATCCTGCACTATAGCCTTACGCTTGCCCACTAAACGGTTAAAAAGCTGCGACTTGCCCACATTGGGGCGGCCTACGATAGCCACCAGGGGAAAACCGCTGGGATATGACCTAGCATTATCATTCATCGGCTGCACCTGACCATTGCTGCTGAGGAAACGCGCTTCCCCGCCTCAACGCTTCTAATCATCAATATTCTAAACACCATTCTTAAGCGGCGCATAAGGCAAGCCTACAGCATGCCCTGCTCCAGAAGCT
>JAFSXO010000121.1 GCA_017444045.1 bacterium
AACAGGCGATAACCCTTATGACCAAAGCCGCCGACAAGGGGTTTAAGCCTGCCGTGGAGTTCATGCGGAAATACCGCGCTCAGCTGAACCCTGGTGAAGCGTCTGATATACATAATGAAGCTTCTGAGACACATAGCGAAGAGGCTGAATAGTATTTAGTTAAAGCCTTTCAGCTGGCGGTCATATTCTGCCGTTTAATGCGCGGTTCTGGCGAACTGTAGGAATACTGGCGGTAGGGTAGAAGTCAAAAAAGTTAGCCAGTTTGCTAAGGGAACACTGAATCGGCTGTTTGGTGTTCCCTTAACGATATTGACTGTTTTTATTTTGATTATTGATGGGGAGGGCAGCATGAAACTCCGCCAGGCGTTTTGTGGTATGGCCGTTGCAGTCTGTTTGGCTGCGGCGCCTGCATGGGCCAAAGACAGCGATGCTTTGGATGCCAAAATAACCGAATTTAATCTGCCGAATGGCTTGCACGTAATACTTAGCGAGGACCACACCGTACCCATGGTGGCCACCAATATTTGGTATTTGGTGGGCTCCGCCAATGAAACCAAAGGGCATACCGGCTTTGCGCACCTTTTTGAGCATCTGATGTTCTGCGGCTCGGGGCACGTGGGCAAGGGACAGTTTGACAGCCTGCTCGAGAGCGTAGGCGGCAACAATAATGCCAGTACCAGCGAGGACCGCACGAATTATTATATTACCGTGCCTTCCAATGCGCTGCCCCTGGCTTTATTCTTAGAATCCGATCGCATGGGCTATCTCCTGGACAATATGCGCGCCAACATCGTCGATGAGCAGCGCGATGTCGTGAAAAACGAGCTGCGCGAGCGCTACCTCAATACGCCCTACAATAAAGTCTATATGGAGATCCCCTCGATTATGTATCCCGAGGGCCATCCCTATAGCTGGCCAGTCATTGGCTCGCTGGAGGATCTTACCGCGGCTAAATATGACGATGTCGTAGCCTTCTTTAAAGAGCATTATGTGCCTGGTAATGCTTCTTTAGCGATTGTAGGCGATTTCAAGACGCCCGAAGTAAAGAAAATGGTGGAGTACTGGTTCTCCGATGTTCCCAAAGGACAGGTGCCGCCCCGGGTTAATGCTGCCAGCGAAGCCGAGCTGCAGGGAGTCGTTAAAAGGACTATCACCGACAAGGTAGATCTGCCCCGCCGCATGATCCTCTGGCACTCTCCGGCGGAATTTGCCGAAGGCGACGCGGCTCTCGATGTGCTGTCCGCTATTCTGAGCGGCTCGAAGAACTCTCGCCTGTATAAGCGCCTGCTTTACGATAACCAGATCGCCCAGTCGGCCGACGCCATGCAGATGAGCCAGAAGCTGGGCTCTCTGTACTGCGTCGATTTTATGGCGCGCCCTGGGCATACTCTCGACGAGATTCAGGCGATAGTCGACGAGGAAATTGAGCGCATCAGCAAAGAACCGCCCACGCAGAAGGAAATGGAGCTGGCAGTCAACGGCATCGAGTACAATTTCTACCGCCTGATCGAGAAGGACGGCA
>JAFSXO010000122.1 GCA_017444045.1 bacterium
AGGCCCATTCAGCTGGGAGAAATGCGATGGCCGCTATCAGTTTTCTCCCCAAGGCGGCGAAGATGGCGGCGACAGCTATATGCTCAGATGCTACCCCCATAGCCGCACCAATATTCTGCAGTTTGTAGAAAGAGACAGGAACAACGCCAACGCCTACGACCGCCGTTTTCTGATCATAAATGATCTGCCTGCCAACGGCCGCACTATAGACTGTATCGGAGACGCGGCGCTGAGGGAGCTGGCCGCCGAGCTTTTCGCCGATTCGTTCCTGCTAAACAATGCCCAGGAGCGCCGGCTTCTTCAGGAAAGGATGAAGTCGGTTCTGCCGCAATGGTCCTTGGGAGACGCCAGAAGGGAGCGGCTGGCCCGCATGGCCGCACAGGGGGAGCTGGCAGAGGACACGATCTCCCTAATCGCCACAAACCTGTTCGAAAGCTCCGAAGGCCGGCGCAAGCTGGTGTCTGCTATTATCGGCAACGACGAGTATCTCAGGGCACTGCATCCCCTGGCCAAGGAAGAGGCGGGCTACAGCCGCATCACCCAACAGCTCGAGGCTGAAAAGAATGAGGAGCTGCGCGAATTAGACCAGCAGATCGAGCAAAAGAAAAAGGAGCTTGATTCCGTTAAGCACGCCTTAAAAATAGCCCACGACAAACATAAGAAGCTGCCCAAAGGCAAAAAGAACAAAAAGCTCAGGAATGCCCCAGCTGCAGCCGATCTAGAGCTGGCAGAAGCCGATGAAGCCCCAGAACAGCCCGCGGCCGCCGAGGCTCCTGCCGAAATAGCCAGAGCAGGCGAACAGCTTCAGGAGCTGGCCGATCATATCGCCGAGCTGCAGAAGCAGTCCGAAGCCTGGCAGCAGCGCGCCCTACAGGAGCAGGACGCCTATCGGCAAAGCAGCCTCCAAATGCAGAGGCAGCATCAGGAGCTGCTGGACAGACTGGAAAAGGAGCAGCAAAGCATACTAGGCCAGTTTCAGGATAAGCTGCAAAAAGCGTACGCTTCTATAGCCTTTGACGGCCCAATAGCCAGCTCCGTCATGCAGGCAGCTGCAGGCTATGCCGAACAGCGCCGCCGGGCCATAAGGCATACCTCGGTGCTGACACTGGAGAAGGCATCGGCGCTGGGCGAGATTTCGCCGTGCGCCACCCCGAGAGAACTGGCGGAATTCATGACCCAAGAGCTGAACGAGCGCGCCTGCCGCAACATTGCCTACAACGATGTGGCCAATCTGTTGCTCTGCCTCTCCCAGGGCTTTCTCACCATACTTACGGGCATGCCCGGATCAGGGAAAAGCTCGCTGGCCGCCGATTTCGCGCGCTTGCTGGGCTTAGACAGCCCCAGCCGCCCTCGCTATCACGAGATCGCCACTGAGCGCGGCTGGATATCGCGCCGCGAGTTTATCGGCAGCTACAATCCCATGACCTGCTCCTTCGAGGCTTCTCAGAGCGGCATATACGACTGTCTTGCCGATCTCAATGCCGAAGCCGAGCAGAATATTGCCGCTTTTCCTTACCTGATTCTGCTGGATGAAGCCAATCTCAGCCCTATGGAGCACTACTGGGCTGATTTTATGAGGATCAGCGATCTGCATAAGCGCGATCGCCGCATAGCCTTAGGCACCGGCTGCGAGCTGGCCATAGGGCCGCAGCTGCGCTTTATCGCCACAGTCAATATCGACAATACCACCGAAATGCTTTCTCCGCGCCTGCTGGACCGCGCCTGGACCGTCATAGTTCCCTCCCAGTTCTGCTTCAAGAGCGTATTGCAGGAAGGAAATCTCAGGGAAGAGTATCCGCTGGTGCCATTCAACCTTCTGAATCAGCTAAACGATCCTGCCTCCTGGGTCTCCGCAGAGCTAGACGATTATATCGAGGACTATCTCGGCGAGATAGAGGAACTCTGCGACAGATACGGCTTTGCGCTAAGCCCGCGCTCCCAGGGCATGCTGCGGCGTTACTGTCTGGCCGCAAAAGGCTTTATCGACACCAGCGCTAACGGCTTTGCCGCCTTTGACTATGCGATTGCCCAAAAGCTGCTGCCCCAGCTGAACGGCTACGGCAGCAGCTACCGCGATTTTCTGCAGAGGCTCATAAAAGGCAAGGAGACCGCCATGCCAGTATGCCGGGACACGATAGATCAGCTCCTGGGCAGCGATCAAAGCAATATGCAGTCTTATCGCTTTTTTGGCAGATAAAAGGCAACTCTTATGGAGCCAGAGATAAGACTATGCGCCAAGGCAGAGCGCTTCAACACTACCCTAAAGCTGCACCGGCACCGCCCCGAGCTGAGCGATGACGGCGCGATATACATCGTATATCAGGTAAAGTACGAGGAATACCATATACGCGGCCTGGCCGAGGGGAGCATCAATAAATACAACCTGTGGATAAACGACGTTCAGGTTCATCAGGACAGCGAAAAATCGTTTATCGACAAAGAGGGCATCCATATTGCCCCGGCTGACGGAAATTCGTTTGCAAATATCTTCGGCTTTGCCAGTATATGCCTGCACCTGACCATGAAAAGCGGCGAGCAGATATTTTGGTTTACCAACGCCCTGGCCGTAGCCTTCGACGAAAGCGAAAAGGAAAGCGACAAGGACAGCAAAAGGCTGAGCAAAAAGGAATACTGCGCCTCCCTGATGGAAATGTTTGCAGACATCGACCGCAAGGACAGCGCCATGCTGCTGTACCATCCGCGCTACGCTGCGGAGCAGGTCTCCGACAATGGCTATCTGCCGCTGCTGAAGGTCTGCATTGAGCGCCTGCACCATTTTTTGCCGTTTATTCGCGTCTGCCGGCGCGATATCGGCACATATAGCTCAAGAGCGGCGCGCTCTGAGCAGCAAAGCTGCGCGCTTTATCAGCCTTACAGCCTGTCCCGCATGCAAGCCCAGGCCAGCAGCTTTATGCCAGGATGGCTGCCGGCGCCAGCATACCGCCGTCTGGCGGGGAGGGAAAGCGGTTCGTCAGCCGGCAGCTATGAGATACGCTCCATCGTGGCGTTTGTGCTGCTCATGCTCCAGACGGTGCGCAGCCGCATGCTCGGCCTAGACGCCCAGCACAAGCGCGAGGAGCCCAATATACCCTGCAGTCTGGAGCCGGGGTATACTCTGAGCAGCAGCCTCTTAAAACAGCTCGCCGCTACGATAACCCGGGAGCGCCTGCGCGAGGCTGAAGAGCTTGAGAGCAGCATCAATGAGCTTTATGCTCTGTATTCCCAAAGTCTGGGGGCGGTTTGCTCCACGCTTCCGGAGCTGCCCAGGCTGACGCCCGAATTTCTGCAGAACCCTTATTACAGAGGTGTATTTGAGCTGATGTCCTCAT
>JAFSXO010000123.1 GCA_017444045.1 bacterium
ATAAGGGTGTTTGTGTATGTGTGTGAATGCAGGACTTCCAGTTGGGGACAATTTGAGTCGCGAAGCTTTATCAAATTTTCCTGAGTTTGCTGTCAGAAATGAAGCCTGGGGCTCTTTTATTTTTGTTCGTTCATTAGGGCGCTACTATGCTCTTGACAAACAAATGTCTAATTTACTGCTGGCCTATCGCGGTGAAGGGCTTAGCCAGGACAAAGACGAGCGCTTGGATCAGCTTTACAGAGCGGTCTATGGCAATGCGGACGCCTGCGATAAGAGTAAAGAAGCTTTAAATAGAAAAAACATACAGCAGGTTGTAATGCTTCTGGAAGCAAGGGGCGTGGTGAAGGACAGTCGTTTTTTGGGGAAGTTTGTCGACAATGTAGTACCAGACATCCTTCAGGCTGAAGACGAAGAAAATGAAGACGCAGAAAAGCGGAAGCTTGTCGCTCCGCTGTCAGTAAACCTGCAGCTTACCAGAACCTGCCGCAACCATTGCCGTCACTGTTGGGTGCTGCAAATGCCGTCTGCAGACGGAGCTAGGGAGTTAGATAAAAAAGAGGTTAAGGAGCTTATTGAAAGACTGGTCGCTTCTGGAGTGTTCGTTATTAACTTTTGCGGTGGTTTTGCCGTAGGCCGCAAGGACTTTGCCGAATTAGTTAAGTATGCCATAGATAAGGGTATGTACGTAAATGTCTCTGTCGAAGGAGCTGCGCTTACTAAGGAGGTCATAGCCAATCTGATATCTCTGGAAGTGCGCAATTATAGGATTGGGCTTGCCGCTGGGAATGTTACAACTTGGGATAATATGCGCAGGCCCAACAACGAGAAAGCAGAAAAATCCAGCTCTTCCCGTGATCGCTTTGTAAAAAGGGTGTATGATTTTTTGATGCGGCATAAACAGAGTAAGCATTCTGCTAAAATTGCTTTCAGGGTTGCCGTTGTCAAGACGAATAGCGGTGAATATCTCAATATGGCGCAAATGCTGAGAGATATTCTTAGTGAAATAAAATTAAAAATCGGAGATGGCTTTAAAAAAGGGGATGTCGTTTTGCATCTCGATCCCGCGTGGGCGGTTTCGCCGTCTAACGACGGTAATTTGTTTTTAAATGAGAATGAGATTAAAGACTTAATTGCTTGGGTAAATAACAATAATGCCGACGGGCAGTATCCGTTCATTATTGAGACCCGGGCTAAAGAAAAATCGCTGGCAAAGCGTCATACCCTAGATGGGTTTGAAGAACCAGGCGGCTTCCGCTCGTGTTTTATATCGTGGAATGGCGGTATGTATCCTAATGCTGAGTGGTCCCTTACGAGGAAGCTGGACAAAGACAATGATATTCGCCAGCACAGCATCGGGGATATTTGGCTGAATAACGATTTCAGCAATTTCAGGCAACACTTTGACAGAATGCAGCTTGGTTTGTAAGGTGCTTAAAGAAGGTGTCAGCTCGGCATTTGAAGCAGTGCTGTGCTTGCAAATACTGTAAAAGCGTGATGATGTAAAATGGCTTACGAGGATCTACAGATGAACATACCGGAAAATGTCAAAGCTTTGCTGCCCGAGTGTCCCTATTGCGATGAGCCTATAGAAGCTGAGAATCCTAAGCTTAATGATGAGGTCACCTGTCCGCACTGTGGCTCCAAGCTTTTGCTGGTTGAGCTGGACGGGGTTTGGATGTATCTTCGCGACGGCTGGCGGTAGGTTTTATAATCAGCTGCCGAGTAGGCTTTATAATTAAAGAGAGTGTAAAGCGATCATGATATCTATGCTTTCATATGTGATATGCGCATTAATATGGCTTGTCGACACCAGCATTGGCGATGTCCCCTGGTGGTGCTGGGTGAACTGGTCGGTTGCTTTACTTTGCTGTTTGGGCCGTCAGCTGGGGCAGTGGCGTCTGTCGCGGCGCGAATTGGCCGTGATGGGAGCAGTAGAGATATTTATGATCGTGGCGGTGCTTATCGTCGTCGGCTATAAGCATTCGCCGCTTTTTATCGTTGGCGCTTTGGCCCTGGTGGAGCAGGGGCACCGCATAGGCGCGCGCTGGGGACTGGCCTGCGGTTTGCTGGGCGCCATTTCGGTAGCTTTAGGCAAGTGGCTAATTCTCGATCCTAATTTTACCGATCCCCAGTTCTCCTTTGTTTTCTATGCTGAGCTGGCCTTTTGGCCGGTAGCCGGCGTGCTGCAGCTGCGCCTGTATGCTCCGGAAGGGCTGCGCACTAACGTTTCGCGCGCCGGAGGCCAGGCTCTGGCTTTAAGCGATATGAGCGAAACGGGAATTATTAATCTGCTCAATTCGACCACCAACCGCCTGTACGCCCTGCTGGATCTTTTCCGTCAGCTGGAAACTGAGCGCGATATGAATAAGCTGCTGCACAGCGCTGTGGCATTTGCCAAAGAGAACACCAGATCCGATGCCGCGGCTTTCCTAATGCCCGAGGATGGTGCGTTAACGGTGGTGTGCTCTGCCGGAGAGGGCGTAGTTGCCGCCAACAATGATCGCGGCGATCTTTCCGTGCTCGAAAACGTGATGAAGAGCGGAGAGCCTTTTTACTATCGCAGCGAGCGGGTATCCGAGGGAATGCGCGTGCCCTGGCTCGATCGTCTCGTGCGCGCTTATATTGCCGTGCCCATGGCCGACACCCTTGACAATAAGCCGCTTGGCGTGCTGGTAGTGGCCAACAGCCAAAACCGCGAGGACTATGAGGCGGGGACCGTAGATTTTCTGACCCTGATGGCCTCTGAGGTAGGAGTAGCTGTCAGCAACGATCGGCTGTATACCAGGCTTGAGCAGGCGTCGGCGGATCTGTCGGCTACGCTGGCCCGGGTTATCGACGCCAAGGAGGATGACAGCGAGGGTCACGTGATGCGCGTGGTTAAGAGCTCCGTAGAGCTGGCGCGTACTCAGGGACTGAGCCGGGATGAAATTGAAGATATCTCCCGGGCGGCCATGCTGCACGATGTTGGCAAGGTGTATGTTCCCGACGATATCCTGCACAAGCAGGGCCCGATGAGCGCAAAGGAATTCGCCATCCTGAAGGAGCACACCACCCGAGCCAGAGAGCTGCTGCAGGGGCTGACGTTAATATCCGACGATGTGATCGACATGATTGTGCATCACCACGAGCGCTATGACGGCAACGGCTATCCCGATAAGCTTAAGGGCGATAAGATATGCCTCGGTGCCTGTATTATAGCTATTGCCGACACCTTTGACGGGCTGACCAACGATCGGGCTCAGCGCAAGGGAATGACCTGGGAGAAGGCCCTGGAGGTAATGGCCGAAGGCAGGGGCACTCAGTTCCATCCCCAGCTTCTGGATGAGTTCCTGGAGCTGAAGCGCAGCCAGCTGGAAAAGCGCTAGCTTGAGCGCTGGCCAGCAGCGTAGCGCTAACACGCATGAATAAGCTACAGCCAATGCCGTGGCCCTTAAGCTGCTGGCATTGGCCAGGGAAGGGCTTTGGGCATTTCTTAGAGGTAAAATTGTAGCGTCTGTTGTAGTATATATTTGTGATCTGTAGTATAATCTAAACTGTAGTGTAATAATAAACTTTCAATAATCAGTATTTTGCGTATGTCGATAGTGTAGGGCTGCAGTGAGTCCAGTGTGAGGCTGTGGGAGAGATATATATGGCATCAGAATTGCGCTTCAACAGAGAGTTTCCGGTGCTGCCGGTTGCATGCGGAGTGTACCAGTCGGGTTATCGTTACGGTTTTGAGGTTGAGGATTTTGGCTATTGCGAGAGCGTCCTGGAGTATGCCCGCCTATATACTGACAGCCAGGTAGTTCTGGCGTATCCTAAGCATAAAGCCGACCTGGTTTCGCCGGAATGCGAGGTGTTTAAGCTGGGAACCGTGATAAAGATTAAGTCCAGCGAGCTTATTTGCAAGGGCGATACTAGGTCGTATTGCATCGAAACCTCGGACACCCAGAAGGCCGAGATTATCAGGTTCAGCACCAGCCCAGAGGGCGTGCGTCTGGCGCGGTGCCGTCCGCATAAGGAGCAGTCTCAGCATCTGAGCAATGAGCAGACTATGGCCCTGCTTCTGCCCATCTGGATTAGCATCCGCGCGAATTTAGGCGTAGCCGACAGCCTTACCAGCTTTTTGCCCTGCCATGGCAGCGTATGCTTTGGGGAGTATATGGGCAATTTGGACCGCTGCCTGGACAGCGTATGCCAGTTTCTGCCTTTGAAGTTTGAGCAGCAGGCGGAGCTGTTTGCGGCTGAAGGAGTAACTGAACGGGCTATGCTGGTTTTGAACTATCTTAATAAGGCGCATGCGTCCGGTTTTAAGGTCGGACTGCAGGATGTTACCCTAGCCGAGCTATACCATTGGAACCGCAGTGCCAAAAGCAGCAAAAATTAGCCGATGGTTAAGGCTTATTTAAAAGAGCTAAGCCTGGCATTATGCTGCTTTCTGCTCGTGCTGAGCGCAGTCTTTTATCCGGCGTTCTGGCAGGGACACGTGGTTTACGGAGAAGACGGCTTTGGCTCGGACTGCTTTGATCTAAATATTCCCAGGCACTGCCTGGCCGTAGCCTCGGTCAGAGATTTCGGCGAGCTGCCGTTTTGGGCGTCTTCATTTGGCAGCGGCACTCAGCTTATAGAAGAGGGAGAAACGGCGGTCTTTTATCCCTTCTCTTTGCTGCCCTATTTCGTTCTGCCCATACCGTCGGCTACTAACACGGTCATTTTCAGCGCCCTGCTGATCGCTATGTCTGGCATGTACGCCTGGCTGCGCGGAAATGGCGCGGCGCCCTTGCCGGCCTTTTTGGGAGCTTTGGCCTGGGGCTGCGGCGGCTGCTTTGCTTTCCGTCTGAAGCACTTTAACATTATTCATGTACTGGCCTGGCTGCCTTTCAGCATGCTATTTCTGCAGCTTTACTGGGAGCGCTGCCGGTTAAGGTATCTGTTG
>JAFSXO010000124.1 GCA_017444045.1 bacterium
AAAACGACGCTGGCGTTTTCCAGAAAAGCTCGCTTCCAGTTTCGAAGCATGTTGGGATTCACATCATTCTCGTATGCAATGGTACCGAGCTCTTTTTCGGCCTGGAGAACCTCCAGAACCAGTTTCGCTTTGAACTGCGGTGTATATTGTTTCCGTGACATGGTATTGCGCTCCCTTTCATGTTTGTTGTTACTTTACCATTCACGATATTTTCCATTGCTGTGGTCTGAATTCCGGGGACCATTATACCTCGTTTTGGTTTGTTTAGCGGCAAAGGCGAGGACTTTAATGAGTATGCGTTTGAAGAAGGCTATAAGTATATCTCATACAGATCATATAGGTTTGAATGGCAAATAAGCAGTGTTCCCAACCTGCTGTATACTCTACCACATTAATGTTCAAAAACACTAACCTTAAGGCGTGCGCTGCAGAAATGAGAGCAGCACACGCCTTAAACCAGCAATTAATCAGCAATTATCCAGCTTTTATTTGCCGTACACGATAACCTCAAAGCGCAGCAGCTCGGGATTCTCGCTCAGAGATATTCCGCCTTTGCTGGCGGCGATCTGCAGTTGCTTCTCCACGGTATCGATGCCCTCGAGGTTGGGAAGCAGTACGCCCCGGCGGCTGCCCTTGCAGACCACCACTCCGTAGCGTTTGGGATCGAGCATATCGCGGGAGGCAATGGCCTCCATGGGGCCTAGCACGTAGACCTGATACTGCAGCTGCGGCAATTCTTCGGGAGTCACCGGCTCAAAGCGCGGATCGCGAGAACAGGCGGAGATGGCATTCTGAATGATCTCCTGCTGCTGGCTGGCGCAGGTAGCGGCGAGGGTGCCGATGCAGCCGCGCAGCTGGCCGTTAATCTTGAGGGTAACGAAGGTGGGGGCCGGCTGAGCTAACTCTCCCTCTGGGGCTGGCGGCTCCGGGACGCGTCCGTGCAGGACATACTCCTGAACGGCCTGGCGGGCTAAGCTTAGCCTAATGTCTTCCGCGGGCTTAGCCTCGGTGGCCTCATCGCCTTCGGAAGCTGTCTGATTCGTCTCTAAATAGGCGACGCAGTAGCCGACGCCGAAGGGGCCTTCATAGGAAAGCTGATGCACAGTTGCCTGGGGCATAGCGCCTAGCAGCATCATTATGGGGCGATAGCCGCATTGGCCGGCGCGGCGTATCGTATCGGCGGGAATGCCGGCCGCAGCCTGCAGGTCATCATTGCGCAGCGCCGCGGTAATCGCTTCGTCAAATACCGGGCCCTGTTCGTCGAAGCCGTAAGGGCCGCTGCTCAGCAGCCGGTGCGAGAGATCGCCTGAGGCTAAGATGGCGGTGGGCACTTCGTCCTGGGCTATGCACTCGGCCAGCGCCTTGCCGAAGCGGGCGTGTTCCAGCGGGCTGAGATCGGATATGCCCAAAAGCACTACGGGAATATTTAGGCCAGCTTCGTGCAGATAGTGAAGCGGCACCAAAGCGCCGTGATCCATGCTCAGCGGAAAACCATACTGTTTGGCGGAGTCTTCGCTCAGGAAAAAGGTGGGCAGGCCGCGCTGTCCGCAAAACTCGGCCAGATGGCGGGCGAAGTCCTGATCTACAGGATAGTCCAATGCCACATCGGGACGGTTAAACTGGCGCATATCTCCGCGCAGGCGCTCGCTCAGAAAGATGGGAAATGCCGTGGGATGCACCGGAGCGTGGGGCGATATGATGATGAGGCGCTTGGGCTGCATTTCAGCTATGCGCCGGGCGGTCTCGCGCATCGAGCTGTCTGTAGAGCGCACCTGCTCAAGCATCTCCGGCTTGGGGTCGAGAACTAAGAGCGGGGGATGGGGATTTAAAGCGGCGATTACGATCATGGCAAGGCTCCAAAAATAAGAATGGTTAGCGGTAGGTCTCATATATAAAACCTTTAGATGGGAAAATGCGCGACTGCGGAAAGGCGGATAATGACAAAGGCTAGGCTATAGCCATGTGCTCCGCAAATATCCGCTCAATCGTAACGCGGCGCAGACAGAGATTAAGCCGTCCGATACCGAACAGGGTTCCCGTGTCATCATCGCGCAGCACTACAGCTTGGCGGGGAGTCCAGGTCGGAAGCAATTCCTTAAGCGGCAGCTCCTGATTGCGCTCGTATGCCCGTTTAATGGGGGTTACGGTCAAGGTATCCAGGCCGTACTGCTGCAGCACTAAGCCCGTGGGAGTCAGCAGGCTCGCAATATCGCTATTTTCCAGCTCTTCCAAGGTGACGGCCTTTTCCAGCCTAAAGATACCGCTCTGGGTGCGCAGCAGAAAACTCATGCAGGCCCCGCAGCCGAAATGGCTGCCAATATCGCGGATCAGGGCGCGTATGTAGGTGCCTTGGCCGCACTCCACCGAGATGAAGGCCTTTAATTCGCCTTCGCTCCGGAACAGGTCTTGCAGCTCGACCCGATAGTAAATGGCTGGGCGCGGGGGCAGATCAACGCTGACGCCCTGTCTCACCAGCTCATAGCTGCGCATTCCGTCTACGTGCAAAGCCGATACGCTGGGGGGAACCTGCATAACGGTGCCGCGGTATTGCTGGCAGACTTCTTCAAGCTGGGCGAAGGTTATATCGGGAACGGGATGGCGCTTGATGTCGCGGCCGTGGGTGTCGAGCGTTTCGCTTTGCCAGCCGAACACCAATTCGGCTATATAGCCCTTGCGCGATGGCGGAAGGTAGCTGATAGTGCGGGTGGCCGCTCCCAGCGCCAGAGGCAGCACTCCGCTCGCGCCGGGATCCAGGGTGCCTAGATGACCTATTTTGCCCTTGCCGATAAGCCGCCTGAGCCGGGCTACCACAGTATGAGAGCTCATGCCCGGCGGCTTAAGTATATTCAGAAACCCGCAAGGAAATGATGGGGCCATGTGCTTAGAATATGCCGGGGCGGGCGGGATTGTTTCCCTGCGGGCGAGGGCCCTGAGGCTGGGCGCCTTGCTTGCCGTTCGGCTTCTGCTCGTTCTCCCGTGACTGCGGCGCAGAGAAGAAGAACTGCTTTATTACGCCGTTCTGGTCGTGGATAATGTATACGCCGCGATAATAGTACATGGAGATATTGTCGGATTCTCTTTCGGGCTCGCCCCAGAACTGGACGGCCTTGCTGATAGGGTCGCCGATGCGCAGTGACGCTTGGTTGAGCTTTAAAACTGTCGCTGGATTCTTTACTAAAATGCTCTGGACGACGTTCTTCTTGTTGATGCGGATCTCGTACTGATCAAAGTACACGAAATCTACATAGTCGTCTTCAACCTTGCCGGATTTGGAGCGCAAGGCTTCAACGGCGTCGGGAGGGCCGGCTATGCCAAAGACCTGGCCGATGGTGTCGCCAGGCTTCAGGGTGTCTGCTCCCAAGACGATGCCGCTGGGCGGATCGGTAAAGGCGTTAGCGGCTGGGCTGTTCTGGGCTAGAGCCTTCGGGGCATTAACTCCTAAGCTGAGTGCTAATAGCGCCATAGCGGAAAAAGCAAAAAGTTTGCGCACAGTTCTACTCCTTACAGTATCCCTATTGCCGCGCGTCTATGCGAAGGTGTGGCGCTCGGCACATGTTAACATGTTAATGAATGATAATGCGGGCGTGAAAAATATTCTCCTGCCTAATAGCCGAGGTATTTGCACTATTATTAAGCAGGAATGGTGTTCTGTTGGGGAATAGTCATATTTATCATGGATAATATCGACTCGTCGTCAGCGAGCATAAATGAGCCAACTGCTGCGGCTTCTGGCAGTTCTTCTGTTCCTCTTCCTCCCGGTGTGATAATGTCAGCTGTGCCCGTTGCTGCGCCTTCCGAAGCGGATGAGACGGTTTCGGCATCTCAGTCTCAGAACAGCCCCGGTGATGCGGCTGGGCAGAGCGCCGCTCCGGTAGTGCCCGCGCCTGACGCTGCCGCGCTTGTTGCTCCTATAGCTACGGCGCTGGTCGATGCCATTCAGACCGCCGCCAGCGCGGCCAGTGCAGCTACTGCCGCTAATGCCGCCAATGCATCTGGCGCAGTTAATGCTGTAAACGCAGCTAACGCGGCAAATTCAGCCAGCCTTCCCAATGCGGCTGCTATGGGAAATGTCTCTGCCGGGGCAGCGCCTTCCCCGGAAAGGTCGGCTGCTGGTGAAAAGGTCTCGGCTGCACGTGAAGCGGCCATGCCCGTCGCCAAGCATAATTATATTTGGAACTATACGCATTCCTGGCAGTTCCCCGTAGCTCTGGCCTGTATACTTCTTGGCATTATGGTGGGGCTGCAGTATAGGTCTCAGGTGGGCAAAGGGGATCTGCAGATCGACGACCGCCGCAAGCTGGTCGAGCTGGTGCGCGCCATGGAGAGCGAGCGCAACAAGATGTCCAATGAGCTTAAAGAAACCAGGGCCCATATGGTCGAGCTGGAGGAGGCGTCCGGTAAGCGCGAGCAGGTCAGCAAACAGCTTCAGGATCAGCTGGTGCGCTCCCGCATAGAGGCCGGACTAACTGGCATGAAGGGCCCCGGTGTCGTGGTCTCTCTGAACGATTCTCCGCGCACTGCTCCGGCTACCGAGGATAATTATTTCTATATCGTGCACGATGTTGACCTTACCGCTCTGGTAAATGAGCTGTGGGCGGCCGGTGCAGAGGCCATCAGCGTTAATGAACAGCGCATAGTTACGCGCTCTTCAATCCGCTGTGTAGGCCCGGCAGTGCTGGTCAATGGCGTGCGCCTTACAGCGCCTTATGTCGTCAAAGCGATAGGCTCCAAGGATTTGGAGACCGCCCTGCGTATGCCTGGCGGTTTTCTGAACAGTATGGCGCCGCTGATCAGCAAGGGCGGAGAAGTGAAGATGAACAGCCTGCAGGAGGTAGTTATTCCGCCTTACGAGGGCTCCAGCTCATTCCGTTATGGTCAGTCGTTTGAGAAGTCTGCTGAAGCTTCTTCAGATGAAAAAGACGGCAAATCTTGATTTTTTGCGCTTCACCAGTAAATATAAACGCCGTGTGCATGGGCTTGCGCCGGCGAAAGGGCATTAAGCAATGATAATTGTTCTGGGATTGATATTGGGTATTATTATCGGTCTGATCGTGCCTTATCAGGTGCCTCTAATTGCGGCCAAATATGTGTCGGTCGCTTTTTTAGCTGGCCTGGATTCTGTAATAGGAGCTACGCGGTCCGGTCTGGAAGGCAAATTCCGCATGGGAGTTTTCGCCAGCGGCTTTTTTACTAACCTTTTGCTGGCGGCTTCGCTTACCTGGATGGGCGACTGCCTGGGAGTGGAAATTTATCAGGCCGCCATCGTGACCTTCGGTATGCGCATATTTTTAAACCTCGGCTATATCCGTCGCGATTTGCTCAATCAGGGCGCCTCGCAGTCTCCGTTAAATGACTTAATGGAAATGTAAGCAGTGCCGGCAGCATGGCGTCAGTGAACTAGCGAGGCAGCAGAGGTAAGTAAGCTAGCACCGCGCTAACGCGCGTGAATAAACACCGACTATTATCATTCTCCTTAAGCTTTTAATGGCAAGTATAGCAGTTGCATTGATCTAACGGCACTGTCCAGGGCAGGAACTGCCCTAAAGGAGCAAAAAATACTGCAGAATAAGTCAATGGTTATAAGTTAGCGATTAGCTAACGTGTTAACATCCTAACTCCCCCTAAGGGATGGCAGGGGGAGATGTCGCGACTGCGACAGAGGGGGTGGCCACAGCTGGCGGAAGAATCGAAGTTTAACGCATGTTGTGTGCTAACTTGTACGCTTACATACAACGCAGCGCTAACGTTCATGAATGAGCAATGTCAATGCTTTCGCTCCTTAACTTATAAGCATTGCAGAATAAGTAAGCAGGATTATATAGAAAAGGGAAAGAGCGCTCACATGTACGATATTGAATCTGCCTTTGAACGGCAAATACTCGCATCTTCCACCGTTCGTCCTATCGTTGTTTTTACCGAAGCTACCGATCCGCGGATATTGGAAGCGCTCGTCCCTCTGGTTCGCTTTGTGCGCCCGGTGCTTCTCGCCTCAGAAGAAGATGTGCGCGCCGCGCTGTCTCGCGAGCTGTCTGGCATTAGCAGCGATCGGCTGGAATTTGCGCTAGGCGACTGCGCTTTTGTGGATCCGGCCAAGTCTTCGGAGCTTGTGCAAAAATTTGCCGCAGAATATGCCAAGTTACCTTCGGTTCAGAAACGTAATTTAACCTCAGAGCAGCTGCTGGCCGAAGTATCTTCGCCTGGGCTGTTCGGTATTTTGGCGGTTAGCCTTGGCCATGCCGATATTGTCGTGGGCGGGGCGGCGCTGTCTCCGCGCCAGTATTACCGGCCGATGATCGATCTTTTGAAAGTCGATGATTTCTGCTGTGAAACCGGTATTTTCGTGCTTCCCGATACCCATACGCCGGACTGCTATCCTCACAATATCGTGGCCTTCGGCGATGTTGGGGTCAATGCGGAGCTAACTCCCGAGCTTCTGGCCAAGATCGCTGTCAGCACCTGTGTTGTAGCCCGCGAGATCATTCCTAATGATTTGGTGGAAACCATACGCGGCGTCCTGGTCTCCTATTCTCACAACGGTGCCGACGATGAGCCTTCTCCCGAGCTGGTTAACAAGGCCAGCACCTTGGCGGCGGAGATTGCCAGCGAGCGCAGCCAGTCGGAGGATATTTATAAGTCCATAGCGCTGAAGGGCGCGGTGAAGGCCAGCGTAGCCCTCTCGGCTCGGGCCGCTGTATACCATAGCCAGGACGGAGCTAGCTGGGATGGGGCGCCCTCTGTAATTATTTGCCCCAATTTGGAAATGGGCAACATGCTGTATTATCTGTATGCTTACAGCTATCCCGATTCCAAACACTTTACGGTCATGTACGGCTTGGACAGCCGCGGCGTAAGCTTAGCGAGCGACTGCACGTCCGAGGATGTGCGCCTGGCGGTAAAAGCCACGCTGCTGCGGCGTCTGCAGCACAGCTCAGGAGCGTCTGTCGCCAGCGAAACCTTCTTTAAGCGGCCGTTAGTTTTAGTCATTAATCCCGGCTCAACGACCACCAAGATCAGCGTCTACCGCGGCGAGGATGAGCTGTTTGTTAAGGAAATTCCCCACCTGCCGGCCGATCTGGCTCCCTTTGCGGGCAAGCCGGTATCGACGCAGTTCAATTTCCGCAAAGAGATGATCATGATCAGCCTCAGGGAGAATGGCATTGACCCTGGAGAGATCGTGGCCATCGCAGGACGCGGCGGTCTGACCGCTCCCATTCCCCACGGTACGTATCTGGTCAACAAGAGGATGAACGACGAGCTGCTGGAAGCCAAGCATGGCGATCACGCCTGCAATCTGGGAGCGATTATCGGTTACGCGATGTCTCAGGATTTGGGCATCCCCGCCTACATCGTCGACCCGGGCATTGTCGATGAGATGGAAATGCGCGCCCGTCTGACGGGCATTAAGGAAATGCCGCGCCGCACCGTATGGCACGCGCTGAATCAGCTGGCCGTGGCGCGCCGCTACGCGTCCGACAACGAGACGCTTTACGATAAGCTTAATCTGATCGTTTGCCACATGGGCGGCGGCGTATCCTATGCTGCTCATTATCATGGGCGCACCGTCGATGCCAACAACGCTTTAGAGGGGGAGGGGCCTTTCTCGCCGGAGCGGGCTGGTACGCTGCCCAGGGGGCCACTGATCGATCTGTGCTTCAGCGGCAAGTATACCCATGCCGAGATGAAACGCCTTATCCGCGGCGCGGGCGGTATGATCAGCTATGTCGGCACCTCTAACTTTAAAGAGATCGAGGATCGCATGCAGGCCGGCGAAGAGGAATTTGTGACCATCTTTGAGGCTTTCTCCTATCAGGTGGCCAAGGCTATCGCTTCGCTGATCCCCGCGTTTAACGGTGAGCCCATCGATCAGATAATTCTGACGGGAGGAATGGCGCGCAGCAAATGCCTCATCAGCAAGATCAGTCACTATCTGTCCTGGCTGAATGTGGGGGTTACGGTGTATCCTGGCGAGCACGAGATGAAAGCGCTGGCTACCGGTGTGCTGCGGGTGCTGTACGGCAGAGAAAAGGCTCTGCAGTATCCTCCTGAGGTCTAAGCCGTAGGCTTGTTTTTGCTGTTGTTTGCAGATTATTTTAATTATATTGGCACGAAAGGGATAGACAGATGGAACAGATTCGCTCTTTTGATCAGCTTTTGCAGGAAATGCAGACGGCTCCTTCACGGCGGGTGGCGGTAGCGGCTGGCCACGATCCTCACACCTTGCAGGCCGCGGCTATGGCCGCAGAAAAGCAGATCGCTGACATAACCCTTGTAGGCAACAAAGAGCGCATTGAACAGCTCTGCACCGAACTGTCTATTAACGAGAGCCTATTCCATATCGTAGACGAGCGCAATGATATGGAGGCTGGCGCCAAAGCACGGGAGATGGTGCTTAATAAAACTGCCGATGTGCTGATGAAGGGCATTCTGAGCACCGACAATTATATGCGCCTTATTCTGGATAAGGAAAAAGGACTTCTGCCGGCTGGCGCTGTGCTTTCTCACGTTACGGTTATGGAGATCCCCGAATACGTGCGCACGCACAATAAGCTGCTGTTTGTCACCGATGTTGCTATCATTCCCGCGCCTGATCTGGCGGCCAAGATTAAGATGGTCAAATACGCGGTGGGCGTGGCCCAGAGCTTTGGCGTGGCTGAGCCGAAGGTCGCCATGCTTTCGTTCTCGGAAAAGGTTATGCCCAAGAATGTGTCCTCGACTGACGCCTGCGTCATCTCCAAGATGGGCGAGCGCGGACAGCTGGGCAAGTGCATCGTTGAGGGGCCTTTGGCTCTGGATGTGGCTATCTCTGAGGAAGACTGCAGAATCAAAGGGCTGAAGAGCAGCATAAACGGCGATGCCGATGTCCTGGTATTCCACTGCCTCGAGGCCTCCAATTCCTTCTATAAAGCCTGCACTCACTTCGGCCACACCCTGCTGGCCGGCTGCGTAGTAGGCGCCAAAGCTCCCTGCATTCTGACCAGCCGCGCCGATTCCGAGAAGGCTAAGCTGTGCGCTATCGCTCTGGGCTGCCGTCAGTGCCGCTAGCTTTATGCCCCCTGTCGTACTGATTACGGGAACAGCGGGGTTTGCCGGCTCGCATCTGGCTGAGCTGTGCCTGGCGCAGGGCTGCGAAGTGCATGGCACTTATCGCAGCTCTGGCCGCTTAGACAACATCGCGGATTTTGCCGAAAGGCTGCATCTGCACGAATGCGATCTGCGCGAGGCCGAAGCTGTGCGCACCCTTACCGAAGCGGTGCGGCCGCAGCTGGTGTTTCATCTGGCCGCTCAGGCCAGCGTGGTATGCTCCTGGCAGGACCCGGCGGGAACGATAAGCGGCAACACGGCCTGCGAAACCAATCTTTTGGACGCCCTGCGGGACAGGCCGGTGCGCATTCACGTGGCCTGCTCCTCCGAGGAGTACAGCGGCGCCGACGGCCTTGGCCTTCTTACAGAGACTGCCCCTCTGCATCCGCGCACTCCCTACGGCATCAGCAAGCTGGCACAGGATCTGCTGGCCGAGCAGTATGCCAAGGCTTACGGCATGTATATCGTGCGCACGAGGGCTTTTAACCATACCGGCCCGCGTTTAGGCGCGCCCTATGCTATGTCCGCTTTTGCCCGCCAGATAGCGCTGATAGAGTGCGGCGTCCAGGAGCCGGTGCTGCGGGTGGGCAATCTCAGCGCCAGGCGCAATTACACCGATGTACGCGATATCGTGCGGGGGTACTGGCTGGCCCTGCAGGGCGGGTGTCCTCCCGGAAGCGTGTATAATCTGTGCGGCTCGGCGTGCCGCTCTATAGGCGAGCTGCTGAATATTCTGCTTTCGTTCAGCAGGGTGTCTATTGAGGTGCAGATAGATCCCGAGCGCCTGCGGCCCTCTGATGTGCCCTGCTTTGACGGCGATGGCCGGCAGTTTAGCCAGGCTACGGGCTGGAAGCCTGAGATCACTTTGGAGCAGTCGCTTGCCGACCTGCTCGGCTACTGGCGCATTCGGGTGAAGCACGAGCAAGGCAACGGCTGCTGCTAGTAAGTGTTCTGAGCTGAGATCCAGTATTATAAGCTTAGCTTCTGCTTTGCCTTGATTGGCGGCTGCTTTCCGATTGTCAGGCGCATAGCGGGTATTATATTTTTCGATAGGAATTCTTCACGGTATGAGCACGGAAAACGATAAGCCCAACGGGGAACAGACAGCCCCAGAAGATGTCTGCAAGAGCGGTGCCGATGCGGAGAATGCCGTTTGCTTAAGTCAGGCCGATGCGAGCGCTTCAGCTGGCGATGGCGCTGACAGCGTTAAGAATGAGAAAGCTGAGAAGGATGCCGAGGACCTTTCCCTCTGGGAATCGCTGAAGGTACTCTTTGGGGCTTCGCGCGCCTTCTGGATGGTGAATTTTGTCAGCTTCGGCGACGGCATCACCTATTTTGGCATACTTACGCTGCTTACGCTCTTCCTGGGCACGGATTTGGGCATGGGCGACAAGCTGGCTGGCTTGGCCGTGTCCACCTTTACTGGTTTGGTAACTCTGTTCGTGTTTGGCGGCGGCTATATCTCAGACTGGCTGGGGGTGCGCCGCGCGATCTTGGCCGCCCTGCTGGTGGCGGTTTTGGGCCGAGGCATGCTGGCGCTCAGTCCCAACCTGCCGGAATTGGGAGTGTATGCGGCGTGGATGGCCATCATCCTGATGGCTATGAGCTCTGGCGTTCTGGAGCCCGCGCTGTATTCTGGAGTTAAAGAGTTTACCGATCCGCGCACCGCCTCTATCGGCTACGGCATTCTCTATGCCATTATGAATTTAGGCATTGTCGGGGCCAATTTTGTCAGTCCCTGCATACGCAGCGATGAGGTATTTCTCAGCCTGGGAAGCTGGCAGATTAATGGCTTGGGCTGGGGCATTCAGGGCGTCTTCGGGGTATGCGCGGCGATAACGCTGATCATGCTGGGACTGTGCCTGATACTGTTTACCAAAAAGGTGGAGGAGCGCGACCGTTATGTCAGTCCTGTGAAGTCGGAGGACGGTGAGGGCGAAGCCGACAAGAGCATGGGCTTTAAGGCCAAGATGAAGAAAATGCTCAGCCCGTTCGCCAACATGCGCTTTGTGTTTTTCATCTTTATACTGCTGCCCGTGCGCACCCTGTTTGCCCACCAGTGGCTTACGCTGCCGACGTATGTCGAACGCTGCTATGCCCCCGAGGTATTCGCTAAGTTTGAATGGATAAGCGGCCTGAATCCGCTGATTATCGTGGTGTTTGTGCCTTTGGTCGCCGCGCTGACCCGCAAGGTTAAGGTAATCGACATGATGCTGGTAGGCACCACGGTTAGCGCCCTGACCACCTTTATTCTGGTGCCCGGCCCCAATCTTTCCATGCTGCTGCTCTACGTTACGCTGTTCTCGATCGGCGAGGCGCTGTGGTCGTCGCGCTTCCTGGAGTACGTATCCGGCCTGGCTCCGGTCGGGCAGGTCGGCGCTTATATGGGCTTGGCGGGTCTGCCGTGGTTCCTGGCCAAATTTACGACCGGGCTGTATTCCGGCTTTATGCTGGAGAAGTTTATCCCCAAGGGCGGTGTGGCCCATTCGGAGCAGCTTTGGCTTATCTACGCTCTGATAGCGCTTATTACTCCTATAAGCCTGCTTCTGGCGCGCGGCTGGCTGCTGCAGAATGAGATGCACCCGCAGAAATAGGTTCTCTCAGCGCGTACTTGGCCGGCGCCGGGCACATTCAGGTGTGGCTCAGCTGTATCAGTGCGGAAGCTAGCTTGGCGGTATTTGACGTTTGCCGCTCAATGGTGTTAACTTATACTTGTCTGAAAAAGCGTAGCTGCTGTGATTTAGGGCAGTTTGGATTCAGAAAGGAAGCTGATATGAAGCGTTGGCATATTGTTCTGTGCTTATTGGCCTTGCTGGGGAGTCTGTGCGCCTATTCCCTGCAGGCGCAGGCCGCGGGCTTGCCCATGGATGCCAATACGCGCAAGGTTCGGGAGCGGGTCGCTTCTTTGGGAGAGGACTATCCCGACTGGAAATCCGAGAGCCTGTTCAGCGTCAACAACCTGCATCTGCTCATGACCGGTTCTGAAATAGGCGAAGCGCTGGGTGAGGCTGGGCGCACCATTGACGAGGGCTTCAATGTGTACGGTGACGACATCGTGGTGCGGATGCGCGATGGATTGGCTGTCAATATCTCGGTTACCGGAGGTATCGGCAGCTGGAAGCTGCACCGCGATAATGTGACCTATGCAGAAGTCGGAGACGCCAAGAATCAGGTGCTCAAGCGGCTGGGCAAGCCCTTTGCCCGCTATGTGCGCGAGGATAAGCCCTGGGAGATCCTGCTTTACGCCGCGCGTACCTCTGATATCGGTCTGTTTATGATCAACGATCAGGTTGCCGGCTTTATGCTTACCGAGCCAGGTTTGCTCGGCTTTAGCCTGCAGTATAAGGGCTTTCAGATCGCTGATATCTGAACTGAGCGAAGAGTTTCGGCACTGATGGTGCTGAACGGTGCTGACGCTGGCGCAGGCGTTAATATGCTCGCTAAACACTGTCTGAACAGCATTGCTAAAGTATGGCAGGTGAAGAAGTCGGTTTAGCTGCATTAAGCGGACAGAGGGTGCGTTGCGGTTAGAATGAAAGAGCTTGTGAATAAATGGCGCGGAGATATGCGGATCGCCGTTATGCTGGCGGCTGGTATATCTTTATATTGTTTTATCACCAATGCTCTGACCATCAATGCGTCGCATGAGGATAAAATTTTTGGCTCTTATGGTATTTTTCGCCAGCTGAGCATAGCGCTGTCTTTCCCTTCGGTTGTCGTTGTGCGCATTTGGGAGCATGGTGCCGGCAATGTTCTCTCTAACGATGACCTGTGGCATTTTCTCTGTCTGAATTTTCTTTCGTACACCCTGCTGTTTTTCGTCTGCCTGCGGCTGTACCGCTGGTGGACTGGCTTGCCCAACGATCCGCTATCGAAGCGGCGGCGCTGTCTTCTGCTTGGAGCAGTGGCTGGCGCTGGTGCTGTTGGCAGCGGTTTATATTTTCGCAAGGATATAGACACCGTAGAGGTCGTGCGCCAGCCGCTGCCCCTGCCGAACTTGCATCCTTCCCTGCAGGGCTTGAAGCTTATTCTCATGGCCGACTGGCATCGCGGGCCGTTTATCGGTATGGACTATCTGGACAGAGTGGCGCAGCTGTGCAATGCAGAGAAGCCGGATATTGTCTGTATCGCCGGCGATTATATTTATGAAGACTCTAAGTATTTTGCCGATGTGAATACCGTTCTTAAGCGCCTCGATGTGAGTGTGGCCCTGCTGGGCACGCTGGGCAATCACGATCATTGGCAGGGA
>JAFSXO010000125.1 GCA_017444045.1 bacterium
ATTTCCGGTGGCGTTAGCGCTGAGGTTCCACCTGTTCCCATCCCGAACACAGAAGTTAAGCTCAGCCGCGCCGATGGTACTGCACTGGCGACGGTGTGGGAGAGTAGGTCACCGCCGGGATTCACATATTAGCCCTAGTCTTTATGGCTGGGGCTTTTTTTATTGATTTTAGTTGTCAGTTCGTCTATAATTATATTGTTATGTTTCATAGAAGAAATCCGCTTCATCCACTTTATTACTTATCTATTCTTCTGTGCGTGGGCTATTTGTATTTTAAGAGTGAGAATAACACTCCGCTCGCTGTGTGCTCGCTGCTTCTTCAGATCATTCCTCTGATCTTCCTGTGGCGCGATGCCCAAAAATCTCCCAAGCCTATGGCTAAGTTCATAGTTTTGGGGGTTTGGGCTGTGCTAGCAGCGGCATTCATGTTGATGCTTTAAACATGTTCGCAGAGACTAACTAAGTTATATTATCTTAGGCTTTATTCGTACATGTTTTAGCTTGCATGAGCATATTATTGTGCAGCCGGTTCTGCGCATGGCGCTGCCGTTGAGCGTGGCGAAGCATTTCCGGTACGGACGCTGGTGTGACGCAAATAAGTAACTGATGGTAAAATCGAAGGTATTAGCATGTGGGTTTTGGCTGTAAGCGGTTTGATTATAGGCTTTGGCTTGGGGCAGCGCGCTTTAGAGAAACGTTTAATTAATGGTGTTACCGGCTCCGTTGCTTTGCTGGTGATACTGTGCTTTGCTTTTACTACTATTCTGGGCTGGTGCCATCTTCTGCTCCATTCGCGCCTGGCGTCTTTGCTTTTCTCTTCCTGGTTTGTTGTGCTGTTTAGCGCTTGGCTAGGGCTTTTTGGCGCAAGCGTTAGGCAGGCCTGGTTAGAGCTGCGCACTCCTGTGTCGGCTATGAAGTTTTCCAGCCTGAGCGACAAGTATGTGATTATTCGCGACAATCCGCATAAGGTGGATAAGTCTGAAGCGTCAGCCGATGTGGTGTCCGCTGCAGAAGCTTCAGAGGGTGTTTCTGTATCGAAGATAGCTATGCCTTTTGGCGGATAACAGCTGAATGGATAAGGTCTGAGCGTCAAAGGGTGACAGTGCTATTTAGTTAAGACTGCAGCGCTTATTTTCAAAGGCGTTGCGCGTCAATTGCTCCCAATACACTAACTAATATGATTATAAAAGAAGCGCCAGACTGTTGTCTGACGCTTCTTTAGTAGCTTAGCGCATAAAAAGCCTGGGGCTAATGCTGGCGCTATAGAATAGTATAGCTTCTGCTAGCTTTGAACACATCGTTGTATAAGGCTTCAGCATCGGCGGTGCCGCTGCCGACTACCTCATAAACGCCTTCGCCATAGTAGCTGCGGATTACGGCGATATCGGTACTTGACCAGTCAATATCTTGGTTGCGGGTTACGATCTGTTCACCGACGGGCGTTTTGAGCACGGCGTCTAGCTCTATTTCGCCGCCTATATCCTTATTCGCTGATTTCTCGTGCAGGACAAAGCTGTATTTCTTCTGGGCAGCTTCTTTGTCGTAGACGCTGTCAACATCGACGTCTTTATTTAGATCCTTGCCGAGCTCGGGCAGAGCTACGGTGGTGCATCCGATAAAGTCTCCGTTAGCGTTAAAGAAGTCAATGGTTGTGGTGGTGGCGGTAGCGGGGCAGAATAAGCTGTATGAGTAGCGCTTGTCCTGCAGTAGGGGCTTCTGGCTTGAGCTAAAGGTCACGCGGGCGCCGGATTTGTCATAGGCGTATATGTAGGCTGTATTGACGTCTTCAAGGCTGTCGATGGCGGTTCCGCTAACCTTTAAGCTGAGATAAACGCTGTTGTAGGAGATGTTGGGAGTTTTATATTCGTAATTGTGCGAGGAGCAGCCGCTTACGAGATAGCATATGCTTATTGTTGCGGCGGACGATAATATAATGCCAAGTTTATGTTGCATGATACACCCTTCCGGAATGGCTGTGCGTTTATTATTAAAACGCATTAATAGTCTAATTATAGCATTTTTTATCTGTGATGCAAACCATATAGGCCTTGAGGATGGCAGGGGGAGATTGCTGCGGATGTTACAGAAGTGAAGGGACATATAAAAAAGCAGCGCGCTATAAGTAACGCACTGCTTTTCCATGTCTTGGAGACATTGACTCTTGGCGATCCCAGAACTGCTTTATGCAGCTCCGGGAGATGCTCAAGCAGCTTGCGGTAAAGTGCTAACGATTATTCGTCGCCGCCTTCGTCGCCGCCTTCGTCGCCGCCTTCGGCAGGGATGCATTCTACGGCTACGTTAGCGTGACCGCCAGTCGCGGTGATCTTGTAGGCAGGGATTTCGCCATAGCCGAGCTCATTGTCTTCGCTGTCATAAAGCTTAACGACTTGAGTGCTGTTGTGGGTATAAGTGTCTTTTACGGTAAACTTATCGTCGTTTACGGCAATCTCTGTAGAAGTGCCTTCGATAACCACGTAGCTGACGGTGCCTTCCAGCTGGTCAGTATTGGTCAGGGTTACGTAGAGGTCGCCAATGTATTTGGTGTTTACTACATTGACGATAACCTGTCCGGTAGCGGGGGTAAAGCCCATGTACTTGGCCTGCACTGTAGCGGTACCGGAGGCTGTGCAAGAGTAAGAGCCGTAATTAGCATTATCAGTCTTATTGGTCTCATTCCAGAGAGGGGTCAGAACGTCCGTTTCATCGGTCTCGACTTCGGGCTCAGAGTTGGTTATTTCGTATTCAACCAGAGCGCGGTCGGTAGCATCAAGGACGATGGCATCATCGCTGTTGCCGGGGTCGAGTTTGACGTGCAGCATGGCGTGAAGGGTGATGATATCGTCGACAGTAGCGTTATACTCTTTGACTTCGGCGTCGCCTTCATCTTCTTCTCCGTCTTTGGCGGCTGCTTTAGCTGTGCTGCCAGTGCCTTGCAGAGTGACAGTGATGGCGTCGGTGTTTTTAGCCTTACCAGATAAAACTACGCTATTGACTGTTAAGTCGGCGCTGGAATTTAGGTTCAGGCCGGTGAGAAGCGAATAACCTAAGAAATTATCATCTCCGTCGAGATAGTTTACGAGGAGTGTTTTTGTTCCATAGGTTACGCCGACGGTCTCGCCAGTGTTATAGTCGCGCTCTTCGCGAAGCTTAAGCTTAGTTAAATAGTCCTTAGTGTTGGAATTGTCGCGTCTGAAGCTCTTAGTATAAGTGGCCGCACCCTTGCTGTCGTAACCATTGATTTGATAAGAGGAAACCTCTTCAGGCGCAAACTTGGTGTTGTCTTGGTCGCCATCATTAATGGGAATATTGAGTGTAACCTTGCTGACGACATCGTCATCGCCTTTATTGTCACTTCCGCAACCAGTGCAAAGACCCAGCGCTAGCGCAGCGGTAAGCAGTAAGCTTATTGCTAACGCGGGAAGTTTTTTAAGTTTAACGTTATCCATGGAGCCGATAAACATCCTTTCTTACGCGTTTAAGGCATAATAACCTTAGAAATTCGACTGTTATGTTTCTAATCCTGTTTACCAAAGCTTTAGTGATTTGAGCAGATACGACGGATGCTCTATGCGTATCGACTGCTCTTGGGTGTCTGGCGAAGCCGGTGGTATAACCGCGGACGCTTTGGCTACGATATCGTTGTTTGATTTGTAAAAGGTGATCAGGGTAGCAGCGGGCTGCATTTTAAACTGATAACGCAGCTGGGGCCAGCTCTTATCGGTGGCGTTGACGGGGTAGTCCTCGTTGATCATTATGTCTCCGCGCTGGTTATACATGTTAACTGTCATTTTTGTCAGTACTCTTCGGTCCTCCGGAGGCAGCAGATTGGGCAGCAGGATGATCCTGAATTTAAACTCAGTCTGTCTCAGGGGCTGAAATGCATTGCCGTGAAGGGCGGTGTTGCGCTTGGCGCAGTCGGGCACGGCTCGCGTATAGGGTATGCTGTATAGCAGTGCGCTTATAGCGAAGACGGTAATTAGATACAGTATAGTTGGGCGTGACATAGCTTTATTATTTCTTCCTGTTAAATGGCTTTCCCGCATGTTTGGTTTAGTTATGTCTGGGCAATAAGTCAGTGCCATTGTCAATGCCATTCGCCTGAGCTGCTGTCAGCCTAGTTCTGTGGCTTGCGTTTGGCTTTCGGCGCGTAACTAGTTCAGCAAAAGGCACACCAGAGCTAAGCGCGAAGCAATGCCTTAGCGTAAGCTGGGGCAGCGCAAAGCAAAGCGCTAACTAAATGACTTGATACTGAGGCAATGTGACCAAAGCTGTTGGGAGAATCGAGTTTTACGCATGCTGTGCGCTAACCAGTACGCAAACGTACAATGCTGCGCTAACGTGCATGAATGAGCATAACCAATGCCATGAAGCATTAGATAAATGGCGTTGGATACTGAGGATAGACTTATGAGCAATACTTGGGGCGAGCTTTTCAGAGTGAGCACATGGGGGGAATCGCACGGACCGGCAGTCGGTGCGCTTTTAGACGGAGTCCCCTCTAAGCTTCCCTTAACCGAAGCCGATATTCAGGCAGATTTAGACAGAAGGCGCTCATGCGGTGCTTATGCTACTCCGCGCCGCGAAGATGACCGCGTGGAAATCCTGTCAGGCGTTTATCAGGGGCTGACCTTGGGTACGCCTATCATGCTTCTGATCCCCAATAAACAGGCTCGCAGCCAGGATTATAAAGGCTGGGAAGAGCTTTATCGTCCCTCTCACGCTGACTATACCTGGCAGGCAAAATATGGCATTCGCGATCCGCGCGGGGGAGGGCGGGCCAGCGCCCGCGAAACGGTGGCCCGCGTTGCGGCCGGGGCGGTAGCGCGCAAGCTTTTGCGTCAGCGCGCCGGCGTGGAGATCGTCGGCTGGGTCGAGCAGATCGGCAGAGTGAAGGCTGATGTTGTGAGTACGGAAGTCGCCCCCGACATGGTTGAGCGCAGCCCTTGGCGCTGTCCCGATGCGTCAGTCGCTGAGGCAATGGAACTCGAGCTGGCTGAGGCAGCCGCTGGCGGAGATTCCTTAGGAGGCGTCGTAGGGCTTTCGCTGCGCCATGTGCCTGTGGGGTGGGGCGAGCCAGTATTTGACAGGCTGAATGCTCTGCTGGCTAAGGCTATGCTCTCCATTCCCGCGGTCAAAGGAGTGGAATTTGGCGAGGGCTTTGCCGCTGCGTTACGGCGCGGTTCCGAGCATAACGATGCCTTTGCTATGCGCGAGGGCCGTGTGCGCACGCTTACCAACCGCTCTGGAGGCATTCAGGGCGGTATTAGCAATGGCGAAGAGATCTATCTGCGCGTGGCATTTAAGCCTACGCCGACAATAGCTTTGCCTCAGCATACCGTCAGCGCCTCTGGCGATGATATTGAGTATGCTTTTAAGGGACGCCATGACGTATGCTTTGTGCCCCGGGCTGTTCCCGTTGCCGAGGCTATGGCGGCCTTAGCTTTGGCCGACTGCTGTCTTATGGCTATGAGTAATAGAGCCTGAATAGAAAGCTGCTTAAGGCCGTTGAAGCTGCTCAGCTAACGATTGACATACTTTAGGTCTGGCGAGCGATATTATGCGCGCAATCAGTTTGAGGCCGAACCTGCTGAGCGCAGCGAAGCATAATAAAAGACCCTCTCTGAACAGAGAGGGTCTTTTGCTAAGAACTGTTAAGACTATAAAATCGTTAGCAGTCCTTGTTTGGCAAGCCTATAAACTAGGGCTCGGTAACGGTAACCGCGATGGTGGTCGTGTACTCGTTGCCTTCACCATCAGTGTAGGTGATGGTGATGGTAGCGTCACCAGCTACGCCGATTACGATGGCGCCACCGTCGACGCGCGCAACATCTTCGTTATCAGACTCGAAGGTGCAGTCGTCTTTGACGTTATCTTCGTTGAAAGTTACAGCGAACTCAACGGGATCGTCGCCAACTACGGCTTGGACTTCAGCGGGATCAGCAACCAACTCGGCAGCAGCGGCGGTAACAGTGATGTCGACGGTGCCAGTCAGTTCCTCTTCGGTCTCGGGGTCAACGTAGGTAGCGGTAATGGTAACCTCGCCCTCGGCGACACCGGTAACCACGCCAGCGTCAACGGTAGCGATGGCTTCGTCGCTGCTCTCGAAGGTGCAGTCGGCGGTAACA
>JAFSXO010000126.1 GCA_017444045.1 bacterium
ATCGGCGGTAAGCGCTTTTAAAATATCCGACAAGGCGCATAAAATTGGGGAAAGCGCCGCCGTAATCTATAGGGAGCTTCTGCCCCATCTGCTGAAGCGGCGCGGTAATTTGGCTTAGCCGGCGCGGAAGCTGGCGCCGCGCAATCGCTTACTGAATGATATTGCGCTGCGAGGATGGAATAGTAAAAGGGTATGAGCGATAAACCATTGCCTTTAGCCGATGCTGCCAGCGTCGAAGCTGTTCTGATCTCCCAAAAGAATGCCAAGCAGGCTGAGCACCATCTGCGTTTCTTCAAAACCGCGCCCGGAGAGTACGGAGCAGGCGACAAATTTTTAGGTCTTACCGTGCCGCAGGTGCGCGCTGTTGCCAAGCGCAGTCTTGCGCTCGGCCTTATTGATGTCGGCCGGCTTCTCGATAGTCCCTGGCACGAGGTGCGGCTTTGTGCCCTGCAGATTCTGGTCGGCAAGTTTCGCAGGGCCGGCGAAGAAGAGCGCCGGGATATTGTCGGTCTTTATCTGAAGAATACCGCACGCATCAACAATTGGGACTTGGTAGACCTGTCGGTCAGCATTTTGGGCGAATGGTTTGCCGACAAAGACCGCGCTGTCCTGTACGAGATGGCCCGCAGCCAGCTTCTTTGGGAGCGGCGCATGGCCATGGTCGGCACTCTGACCTTTATTAAAAAAGGGGATTTTGCTGACGCTCTGGCCATAGCTGAAATGCTTCTGAGTGACAGCGCCGATTTAATGCACAAGGCTGTAGGCTGGATGCTGCGCGAGGTGGGCAAAAAGGATGCTGACGTGCTGAGAGAATTTCTGGCCCGTCATTATCGGCAAATGCCCCGGACGGCTCTGCGCTATGCCATCGAGAGATTTCCCGATGACGAGCGCCGCGCCTGGCTGCTGAAGCCGCGTTAGCCGCTTGCATACGTACTGCTTGTGGGCATCTGCCTGCGTAAGCTATTGCCCTGCTTCAGCGTATTGCCTGGTGTCTCAGAATGATAAAACAAACACAAATTTGGCAGCCAATGCCAGTAAAAAAATAACCATAGTGAGGCTGTTTTATGAGTACTTCTGCCTGTGATGTCACTCCGTCTGCGCCTGGCGGAGAGGTTCGCCTAACTGAACTGTGCCGCTGTGCGGGCTGTGCCGCTAAGATTCGCGCCAAGGATATAGAAACCGTATTGCGCTCCTTAGAGTTGCCTGCTGATCCCCGGGTGCTGGCCGGTCATCAGGCCGCTGATGATGCGGTCATTGTGCAGATATCGCCAGATTTAGCCTTGGTGCAGACTGTGGACTTCTTTCCTCCGGTCGTTGATGATCCGCGCCGTTATGGGCGCATTGCTGCGGCCAACGCTCTCTCTGATGTATATGCCATGGGCGGCACTCCTCTCAGCGCCATGAATATCGCCTGTTTTCCCACCAAGAAATATGGCACCGAGTTGCTGGCAGAGATACTGAAGGGCGGTCTGGAAAAGGTGCTTGAGGCCGGAGCTGTGCTCGCTGGCGGGCATACCATAGAAGATGACGAGCCTAAATTCGGATTGGCAGTAACCGGCACTATCGATCCCCGGCGTATAATAACGAAAAGCGCTGCCCAAGTCGGAGATATTCTGGTGCTGACAAAGCCCCTGGGGACAGGCGTTCTGAACACGGCTATGCGCTGTGGCGATCTGTCTGACGGGTCACGGGAGGCTTTGCTCGGCTCGATGGAGACTCTGAACAGTGCCGCTGCCCGGGCCATGGTTAAGACTGGGGTGAAATGCGCCACAGATATTACCGGCTATGGTCTGCTGGGACATGCGCTCGAGGTTGCCCGCGCGTCCGGTGTGGACATAGAGCTTCAGTCTGCCGGTGTGCCGCTGCTGCCGGGAACGCTGGAGGCCTATCAGAATGGCTATTATCCCAACGGCTCCTATGCTAACCGCCAGTATGTTGAGGCGTTCTTAGATGTTCATTGCTCTGTCTGCGACGATACTGTGGCCATATTAGCCGATGCGCAGACCTCTGGAGGGCTGCTTATCGCGGTTGCGTCGGACAGGCTAGAGCAGCTGCTGGCTGAGCTGGACAGCAATCGCGTGGCGGGCCATATCATCGGGCGCTGCCTAGAAGCGTCTGACGGCAAGCGTCTGCATATCATATAGCCGGCATCGTTTAACCAGCGTCTGTTGGCAGTGCTCGTATAGCCAGGAACACGGGCAGGCAGATAGAAAGAGTTTGTTTATGGCCATTGCTTTATTCATAGGCTCTACATTGTTTTTGGGCGCTTGGTATCTGATGCGTTCCTATGTGCCTTATGATTCTATCGAAAAGCTTTATCTGGTGCTCGGTCTAAAGGGACTGTCTGGAGCGTTCCTGGCTATTTTTATAAGCAGCATGCTGGCATTTATTGTATGCTATAATCCTTGGTTTTCGCCTCCACAGACGCCTGATACCGTGGGAGTAATCTCTTGGGATGATTCTCGCATATACATATGTATAGCTTTGCTTTTGGGCTTTAATATGATAGGCATTCCTATAGGCTTTCTTATCGGTATGGCCAAGGCTAACAAAACGGAGGACAGGAAGCAATGAGTTCGCACGGCTTTGGGCGTTTGCTGACCGCTATGGTGACGCCGTTCAAGGATAATGGCGAGGTTGATTATCGCAGAGCCAGAGAATTGGCCAGGCGTTTGGTGGATAACGCCACGGAGACGCTGGTGGTTTGCGGCACTACCGGAGAATCTCCGACGCTAACGGCGGAAGAAAAGCTTCGTCTTTTCAGCGAGATAAAAGAAGAGGTCGGCAGCGTTCCCGTTGTCGCCGGCAGCGGCTCAAATAATACCGCCGCTACCATAGAGTTCTCTAAGCAGGCTAAAGAGCGCGGTGCCGACGGGCTGCTGGTTGTCGCTCCTTATTATAACAAGCCGCCTCAGAGTGGGCTTCTTGAGCATTATCGCGCTGTGGCTGAGGCTGTGGATCTGCCTATCATTGTATATAACATTCCAGGGCGTACCGGCATAGAGATTAAGCCTGACACTCTGGCTCAGCTGGCTAAAATTCCCAACATCGTGGCGGTTAAGGAAGCTGTATCGCTAGAGCCGATCTGCTCCCTCGAAGTCCTGCTCAGCGATCCGAATTATGAGTATCAGCCGCTGGGCAAATACGAGCGCTGGGTGCGCCCCGGTCGTCCCGTAGAGCTTTACAGTGGCGAGGACAATCTTACCCTGCCTATGATGTCCGTGGGTGTTTACGGAGTCGTCAGCGTGGCTGCTCATGTAGCCGGTCCGCAGATGTCCGCCATGATGCGAGCGTATGCCGAAGGGCGCGTGAAAGAAGCCAAAGCTTTGCATACAAAACTGTATCCGCTTTGCACAGGGCTGTTTGCCACAACCAATCCCATCCTGCCCAAGGCGGCTTTGGCTCTTCAGGGCTTCCCTGTAGGCGGCCTGCGCCGCCCGCTGGTAGAGGCTACTCCGGAGCAGATTGCTACCTTGAAGGCTATTATGGAGCGCGCCGGCGTTCTGTGAGCATGAATGGCCAAGCTCCTGCCGATGGCGTTTCGTATCGCCTTCTGCGCCCTTTGAGCCGCCCGCTGACGGGGAGCTTTTCTGTTCCCGGCGACAAGTCTCTGAGCCATCGGGCGCTTATGCTGGCTGCCATGGGCCGTGGCGTCTCTAAGGTTCGCGGTCTTTTGGATTCTTGGGATGTGCGTTCTACGTACAGCGTTTTGCGGGAGCTGGGCGCAGGTTTCAGCGGCTCCTGGAATGAATTGCAGATACAAGGCTGGGGAGAAAACCGCCATGTCGGGCCGCTAGTTTTGGACTGCGGCAATTCTGGAACAACGATGCGGCTGCTGGCTGGGGTACTGGCTGCTGGCCAGGGCGAATATGAGCTTGTCGGCGATGCAAGTCTGAGCCGTAGGCCTATGCAGCGCATAGTGCAGCCCCTGCGTCATATGGGTGCCGTTATCTCTTGCTCTGCCAACGGCACCGCGCCGCTTTCTATAGAGTCCCAGCCTCGGCTTTGTCCCATAAACTGGGCTATGCCCATTGCCAGCGCCCAGGTTAAGTCCTGTATTTTGCTGGCAGGGGCGCAGTCAGCCGGAGAAACAACAGTCTCTGGCGATGCGGGAAGCCGCGACCATACCGAGAGGCTGTTAGAAGCGCTGGGTGTGCATGCACAGCGCTGTGGCGGCAAGGCTGTCAGTCTGTGCGGCCCGGCGCAGTGGGATGGCTTTAGCATGAGCATTCCTGGGGATCTGTCATCGGCGGCATATCTCGCTACTTTAGCGCTGCTGGTTCCAGATTCAGACATAACCATAAACGGGGTAGGCCTCAATCCCACGCGGCTGGGCTTCTTCCGACTGATTAAGCGCATGGGAGCAGATGTCACCTGGCAGGAGCGCGGCTTGGAATTGGGCGAGCCTTTTGGAGATATGCGGGTGCGCTTTAGCGCTCTGCGCGGCATTGATGTCGTTCCCGAAGAGGTTCCGGGCTGCATTGATGAACTGATCGTGCTGGCGGTGCTGGCCGCTTCTGCCGATGGCGAAACCAGCGTCAGCGGTGCTGGTGAGCTGCGCCGCAAGGAGAGCAACCGAATAACGGCTACGGTGGGTGAGCTGCGGCGTTTAGGGGTGGATATCTGCGAGCGGGAAGACGGCTGGACTGTAAAGGGGCCGACAGCCTGGAAGAGCGGGCGTGTTGATACCCACGGCGATCACCGTTTGGAGATGAGCTTGGCTGTCGCGGCGCTGGCCTGTTCGTCTCCCCGAGAGACGGTTATAGAGAATGCCGTGTGGAGCGGAGTATCCTGGCCAGGCTTTTGGGAGTGCCTGTCATCGTGGTGCGATACCGGCACCGTTTGGGCGCATAATGATTGCCTTAACTTATAAGCATAGTTGGCAAGTATATTGAAGATTTTTGTTGAAGACTTATTTAAGATTAAATATAGACATGATATGGAGGTGCACAGTGGAACAGGCTGAGTTTGATGCAAGGGAATGGACTGCAAAGAAGCAGATTATTAAATACGGCGCATCAGGCACGGGCAAAACCTATACTGCTAAAAATGATGCGGTCTCGCGCTTCGAAGCCTGGAAATGCGCGTACGGCCAGGGAACAGAGTATACATGCGCCAGCAATATAGAGCTGGTGCAGTTTCATCCTGCGTACGGCTACGAGGATTTTATGGAGGGGCTTCAGCGCCAGCAGGAGGCTGGAGCGGCTGCGTTAGCTCTGCAGAATGGCAAGTTTAAGAATTTTTGCAAAAAAGCGGGACAGTGGGAAATTGACGTATTTAACCTGGATCGTAGCCTGAGCTGGGAAGATCTGACCATTGGGCAGCTGGAAGAGATCGCCGACGGAGCTTTTAAGGCTCAGAAGCATTGGCAGTATATTTTTGCGCTTGAGGATAAGCAGCTGAAAGTGGCCGATGCCGTGCCGCCTTTTTTCTTTATCGCCGATGAGGTAAACCGTGCCGATCTTTCTCGGGTATTTGGCGAGCTTATCTACTGTCTGGAGTATCGCGGCGCCGCGCGCGGGCAGATAAAGACTAAGCTTTCTCAGTACAATAATGCCGCCACCGGGATGCTGAGAGTCGGCGACGGAGACTACACCTTCTTTATCCCCCAAAATGTATACATAATAGGCACCATGTGCGTTACCAACACCAGCAACGGCGGGGTCGATATCGAGCTGCGCCGCCGCTTTGAGTGGGAGGAACTGCTGCCTGATTATGATGTGCTTAAGCGCGATTTGGAAAAGCGCAATCCGCGGTGGGCCGAGCTGGCTAAGGATTTGGCTATTCTGAACGGAGCTATATCCGGTGAGCCGATTTTGGGAAGCGACTGCTGCTTTGGCCATGCGTATCTGATGAATCTTCCCTATGCCGCAGATATTCCTGTTGAAGAGGTGCGCCGGCTTATCTGGAAGGGCAAGCTGAAGCCTATCATCCAGGCTCACCTGCACAGCAGAGAGGACCGCGAGGAGCTAATTCAGCATTTTTGGGCTGCCTTCTCTCCCCGCATCGTCACCATTCGATAAGAGCTGCCGGTACAAGCCTTGGCGAGGCTGCGTCGGCCTCTGAGCTTTATAGCTCGGCGCATAAAAACAGGGCTGCGCATTTTTAATGCGGCAGCCCTGTTGATTCTGTTAGGCTAGCTTATGCTTTGCCGTCTGAACCGAGCACGTGTACGATCTTGTGGGCGACCATCTCTTTAACGGCCTGGCGGGCAGGCTTTAAGTACTGGCGAGGATCGAAGTGGGAAGGATGCTCGGCGAAATACTTGCGGATGTTGCCGGTCATGGCTAAGCGGATATCGGAGTCGATGTTGATTTTGCAGACCGCGAGCTTGGCGGCTTGGCGCAGCTGCTCTTCCGGAATACCCACGGCATCGGGCATGTCGCCGCCGTATTGGTTGACCATCTTCACGAATTCCTGAGGCACTGAGGAAGAACCGTGGAGCACGATGGGGAAGCCGGGCAGTCTCTTGATGCACTCTTCGAGCACGTCAAAGCGAAGAGGCGGAGGAACTAGGACGCCGTCGGCATTTCTGGTGCACTGGGCAGCGGTAAATTTGTAGGCGCCGTGGGAGGTGCCGATAGCGATGGCCAGAGAGTCGCATCCGGTTCGGGAAACGAATTCTTCGACTTCTTCGGGACGAGTGTAAGACTCTTTGCCGGACTCTACCACAACTTCATCCTCGATGCCGGCTAGGGTGCCGAGCTCGGCTTCGACTACCACGCCATGATCGTGAGCGTATTCAACTACCTGCTTGGTCAGGGCGATATTCTCTTCGAAGCTTTTGGAGGAAGCGTCGATCATTACGGAGGTGAAACCGCCGTCGATGCAGTTTTTGCAGAGCTCGAAGGTGTCGCCGTGATCTAGGTGCAGAGCAATGGGAAGCTCGGGATTTTCGATAATGGCAGCTTCTACCAGCTTGACGAGATACGTATGGTTGGCATAAGCGCGGGCGCCCTTGGACACCTGAAGGATGACAGGACTCTTTAGCTCTCCGGCAGCTTCGGTTATGCCCTGAACGATTTCCATATTGTTCACGTTGAAGGCACCGATGGCGTAGCCGCCATTGTATGCTTTTTTAAACATTTCAGTAGTCGTAACTAATGGCACTGTTTTATCCACCGTCTCTTAAAATATTTAAACCGAAGCTTATTCCTAAAAGCCTCGCGTTTATCGGTTATGCGCTTAATAAAACGCTATAGCTAGGAAATTATACAACATATTTGCCTAAAAGAAAATATTTGTAAGGCCCAGAAAGACGATTTAATAATGTCGAGGGCGGTTTCTGCCCTTGACATTATTAAATCAAAGTGCTATTATCTTCTGGCGTTCGCGACAAGGTTGTGAGCGCTCGCCTTCTACAAAGGCGTTTTGACAACAGCAGAGCGATTTTATTTACTTAAGAGCTTGTGTAAGTGCCCCTGGATGCCATCTACAGTTGGCATCCGAAAAGTGGACATAA
>JAFSXO010000127.1 GCA_017444045.1 bacterium
CCCCACTATGCGGCTGTAAACGCCATGGCTAAGCGCCCATAAATCAAAGAGATGCTTAGACATGCCGTACATGTTCAGCGGGCTGTAAGCCGGCGTATCATCATCTTTATCGCTGTAGCCCAACGAGCCATCGCCATATGTAGCCGCGCTGGAAGCCGTAATAAAGCGCACACCCCGCTCTAAACACCATTCGCATAGCCTGCGGGTGTAGCGGTAATTATTCTCCATCAGATACGCGCTGTCGGTTTCGGTAGTGCTGCTGCAGGCCCCCAAATGGAACACGGCGTTTATCGGCCAAGAGCAGCCTTCCTGAATATGGCGCATAAAATCGCCTTTATCCAGATAGTCTTCCATGATTATGCCGTCGAGATTTTTCCATTTTTCCGAGCGGTCCAATTCATCGACGACCAAAATACTGTCGCATCCCATATCATTGAGCTTGCGCACCAGATTGTTGCCGATAAAGCCCACTCCGCCTGTTACGACTATCAGGCCTTTGCTCTCCGCCATTTCAACACCTCCGCCGCACAATATGCAATAGCTTAAAATCTCAGCCAGCCATCCTCTGCGTGTCACTCAGCTAGCCAATTGCTCACATGGCTGTGCCTGCTTATGCTCCGCTGCGCTACGCTGGAGCAGAAGCCTTACGCAGAAGCTGGCGGCAGATACGTTATGCTCGCAAAAGCTATAGCAAAAAAACTAGCCGACTAAACGACACTGCATCCCTTATCAGCCATCGTAAAGGATTTCCCGCGGCTTAGAACCGCTAGACGGGCCTAAATAGCCTCTCTTTTCCATCTGCTCTACGAGACGCCGAGCCCGCGCATATCCAATACGGTATACGCTCTGCAGGCTTGAGGCCGAGAGACCCTTTTCCCGCCGGATCTGGCCATTGCTGATATCAGACAAAATAGTCTGGATCATATCTTCGTCCGCATCATTGCCGCAATCGCTGTCGCTGCTCTCATCATCGCTAGCTTCTGGCTCTTCCTGAATGTCGATCTCAATGCGATTCTCCGGAGTAGCCTGCTGCGACCAGAACTTAACGACGCGCTCGATTTCCTCATTGGAAACAAAGGCACCCTGAATGCGTATGCCAGACGGCTCATCCAAAGGCTTAAACAGCATATCGCCCTTGCCCAGCAGATCCTCGGCTCCAACAGCATCCAAAATAATCCGCGACTCTATCTGCGTTGGCACCGCAAAGGATATGCGGGAGGGAATGTTGCTGCGAATAATACCGGTGAGCACATCGGCAGAGGGGCGCTGGGTCGCCACCACCATCAATATGCCTGCTGCCCTAGCCTTCTGCGCCAGCCTGGCGATGGCCGTCTCCACGGGCTTCTGCGCCACCATAACCAAATCAGCAAGCTCATCGATGATGACAACTACCCAGGGCAGCTTGGTCTCCGCCTGCTCGTTGTACTCCTTCAGCTTGCGCACCTTATTCTTGGCAAACAGAGCGTAGCGGTCCTCCATAAGCATGACCATCTGATTCAGGGCAATGGCGGCTTTTTTAGGATCGCAGACTATTTTCGCATCATCGCCGGCCAGTCCGATAAGATGGGGTATACCCTCATAGATCGACAGCTCTACCTGCTTAGGGTCGATCATAAGTATCTGCATATCGGTCGGCTTGAAACGATATATAAGGCTGAGGATGATAGTATTGATGCAGACAGACTTTCCGGAGCCAGTCGTACCAGCTATCAGCAGGTGGGGCATTTTGCCCAAATCTGCCACCTGAACATTCCCGGCGATATCCTTGCCCAGACCAAAGCACAGACCTTTGCCGCCTCTGTAAGCATCGGAGGCTATAACGTCATAAAGAGATACCATCTCTACATGCTTATTCGGCACCTCAATACCCACTACGGATTTTCCGGGCACAGGCGCCTCCATGCGCAAGGTTTTGGCAGCCATGCACAGGGCCAAATCATCGCGCAGGGACATAAACTTCTTCACGCTGACCCCGCGTGCCGGCTCTACCTCGTAACGCGTTACCGCCGGACCGTGTACAACATTAACCACGGTGGCCTGCACTTTGAAGCTAGCCAAGGCATCGATCAGCAGCTCAGACTGATCCTCCTCGTCAGCCTCAAAGACACTGCGGTCCGGTTTATCCAGCAAGCTAATGCTGGGCAGACGATACGGGCCAGAATCGCCGCCAGACTTGGCATGGCCAATGCTCAGCATCTTGGGAACCGAAGGCTGCTGATGGCCGCCAGACTCCTCACGCTTTTCATTCGCGCCGTCTGATGCGCTGATCTGCGCATCTGTATGCTTAGATATCTGCAGAGTATTTTTACCCAGCGAAATACCGGTCGGCGCCGGCAGCGAGGCCGGTACAGGCTCAGTCCGCAAAACGCCAGCAGACTGTTTTTCGCTGTCATGATGCTTACCGAACGGCAGATCCGCCAGAGATAAGGAGAACGGCTTTTTGCTTTCTGAGGGCAAGCTTAAATACCCAGGCAATACAGGATCCGAGCTGCCTTCCGAGCGCCGCTGATCGTCGCGCTTTTTAAGCAACGGCTTGGGCAAAAGCTGATCTTGGCTAAACCGGCTGCCTGACGCCTTGCCCAGGTTCAGCATTTTGGGCAGCCCTAGGCGATCGGAAAAGGACAGGGGAAAGCGCCCGCTTCCGTTATCCATCCGCGACGGTCCCAAGCCCTTAGGCAAATGTCTTTCAGCTGGGCTGGGCGCTAAAGGCTCAGAAGCCGCATCCACGGGATCATCGTCATTGTAATCCTCTTCAGTGATTGCCAATGGCGTCAGCTCTTCATTGAACTCATCGCTCTGCCGGTCAGCCGTTCTAATCTTAGTTTCCAGACCTTCTCTATCGCTTACGCATGGTACAGCGCAGTCAGACGAGACAGAATCGCTATCCTCGGCCATTGTGGGCACATCGTCGGGAGAAGGCGCAACATACGGCAGAGGCTGCGCCGAATTCAGAGGAGGCTCAGAATGCGGAGCGCTTTTTTTTTCCGCGGCAGAGCTATCTGCGGAGCCACGCTCAGCAAAGCCCCTGCTCAGCGGCTGTTCCGAACCTGGCAAAGCACTCGCAGAGACGGTATCGGCCAGCGCAGCAGAAGACTGGGCAGCAACCGAGGCAGACTCCTGCTCCTTTTGGCGCTTAGCCTCCAATTCTGCCCACACGTTGCGCCCACGCACCGCAGCGCGGCGGACAGGCGCCGGCAAAGCAGGCTCAGAATCAGGCGCAGCAGCAGAATCGGCAGCCTCAGCTAAAGGCTGAGCCTGTGCCGAAGCAGAGCCCTGCTCCCTTTGGCGCTTAGCGGCCAATTCTGCCCACACATTGCGCCCACGCACCGCGGCGCGGCGCTCAGGAGCAGGCGAAGCAGGCTCAGAAGCAGGCACATCTGCAGAATCGGCAGCCTCAGCTAAAGGCTGAGCCTGTGCCGAAGCAGAGCCCTGCTCCCTTTGGCGCTTAGCGGCCAATTCTGCCCACACATTGCGCCCACGCACCGCAGCGCGGCGCTCAGGTACTGGCGAAGTGGGCTCAGAAGCAGGCGCGGAAGGAGTGTTTCCAGCCCCGCCGCTATGAAAAGCAGCTGCAGCGCCATTGGCTGACGGAGCGCCAGCATTAGGGCGCTTACCGCTCCAAAAGCTACGCAGTGCCTGTTTCTTGACTTCATTCTTTGCCTGAGAATTATCCTGCGCAGGACTTCCCTCGCTATACTCAGCGTCGGCCGAACCGCCAGACAGTCTGGGCGTGGCATCCGCTTTAACCGATGATGACGCAGCTAGGCCGGCAGCACCGGACGGGCCTCTGTTTGCGCTGTCGCTTCCGGCATCGTACAGCGCATTGTAGTCAGCAGGACGGATGACTACCTGCCCCAGCTCGGCCGATTTACCCTTATCGAGCTGGTCTTCTGAAGCTGCCTCTAGCTCTGAGACCTGCGAAGGCCTATGCCAAAAGTCTCCGGAGCCAGACGCAGTCGTTTCCACGGCAGCCGACACTGCAGTTTCCGGAGCGCGATCTGAGCTGTCGGCAGCCGCCTCCAGCTCGCCACTGGATACGGATCTGTCGGATAAAGCAGGAGCATTCGAGGACTGGTTTATGGCCTGGCGGCGCTCTGACTGGCGCTTCAAGGACTTCCTTAAACGCTGCTGGTTGGCTATCCAGCTGGCACAGGCCTCAGCCTTAGAAGCATGCAGGCCAGCCGGACGCTTCTCTATCCCCTCGCCCGCTTCAGGAGCAGGAGCTGCAGGAGCATTCTTTGCAGCCTCTGCTTCTGCCCGAGGCGACGAGGCCGGCTCGCTGGCTCTAGCATCAGATATCCGCGTCTGTTCTGCGGCCGTTTTGGCA
>JAFSXO010000128.1 GCA_017444045.1 bacterium
CGCTGAAGCTCCGCCCGGGCGGGTACAGCTGCCAGCAGGCACAGCGCGGACATTATCATAAGCATAGAGATAATCCTACGCTTATAAAAAGCTTTAACAAATGCGTTCATTACAGACACCTTAAAATAAAAAAATGTAGGCTGCATATCAGCCAATGCCAGTAAAGTTAGGCTAGATTAAGCCAGGATGCCGACATTGGCATATCAGCAATATACAATATTATTCAAAGCGCAGACATTTCTCCTTAACCAGAAAGCATACAGTTAGCGCTTCTAAATATCTTTGCGCTACACTGGCGCCTGCGCTGGCACTGCCTTGCTTTCGTCCTGCTCCCACACTCCGCCGACGAACAGGCACGCCATGATCGCCCCGCGCAGAATGCACATAGCGCTGATGGCGATCCAGACCCCCGATACTCCCGCATTTAGGTGATAGGTTACCCAATAGGCGATGGGCACGCGCATAAGAGAGCAGGGAATAGAAACGCACATGCAGGGCCAGGTCTTGCCCACCCCGGCGAAAATGCCATCAATGAGCACGCAGACCCCGGCAAAAAGCTGGGCCGGCGCCAGGATGGTTACATAATTGTTGGCTTCGCTGAGCACATTGGGATCGCTACTGAACAGCGCGGTGAGCGGCTCTGGACTGAGCCAGAACAGCAGTCCCAGCGCCGAGCTGAATAATAAAGCAAAGCGCACCCCGGTCCAGGCTATAGCTTTGGCCCGCTCGTACTGCCTGGCGCCTATATTCTGCCCTATCATGGTTACGCAGGCCATAGCTACGCCGTAGCAGAACAGGTAGGTAGCACTTTCCAGCTTATGGCCAATGCCGATGGCCGCTACAGCTGGCGTTCCGAAGGAGCTGATCGTAGGCGAAAGCAGCATGTAAACAGCGCTGAACACGCATGATGCCAAGGCAGGCGGCGAGCCTATGCGCAGAATAGAGCCGATAATGCTCCAACTGAAGCAGCGCTGTCTGCTGGCGGGCAGCCTGTACTTCAGGCGCCCTCTGCCGATAAGCCACAGCATCCAGAGCGTGGCTATAAGAAATGCCACATTGCTGGCCAGGGCCGCTCCTAGAATGTCCCAGCGCGGTATCGGACCCCAGCCGAAGATGAACAGCGGATCTAAAACGATATTGAGCCCGCAGCCGATAAAATAAGCGTGCATGGGCGTTTTCGTGTCGCCGTGAGCGCGCAGGATGGCCATAAGCACTTCGCTGAGGCTGTAGATGGGGGCAAATAAGAAAATGAAGGCTAAATAGCTGTATCCCAGATCGACCAAGGGACTGTCCGGGCCGGCCATAAAGGCGAGAAGGCTGCGCCCTTTCCAGATTACTCCCGCGGCCAGGATCACGCCCAGGCACAGAGACATGCCTATTCCCAACGATGCCACGGCATCCGCATCGCTTTGATTTTTAGGACTGATGGAGGCTTCGCCGATCTTCTGGGCCAGAAGCGAATTAACGCCGACGCACACTATGCCCATAACGGCGTACATCATCCAAATAGGAAAGGCTGCCAGATTGACGGCAGCCAAAGCCTCAGTGCTGCTTTTCCCCAGCCAAAGCGCGTCGATTATAGTGTTGAATGTGTCCATAAACATGGAGCACACCAAGGGAACCGACAGATAAAACAGACACTTCTTTATGTCGCCTTGCAGTATATCGGGGGATTGCATGATCAGCGCAGTCGGCGCACACTTAAGCTAATAATGCTGGGACGCCCTCATAACTTTCTCTAGACTGCAACAATATGAGCGAAAAATAACAAGCTCCCTATGGGAAGGCGCTGCTGCGCGCGCCGGCTACATCATCACCTGTACATCCAGATCGTCGCGATTCTTGCGGTTGATGCTCATAGCCTCATTGATTTTTTCATTGCCTTCCCAAATCAATGCCAGGCCTTCGTCTAGATGCACGATCTCCCAGTCCTCTAAATAAAGCGCCATCTCCTGCATGCCGGCTTCGAAAAGGTTAAGGCCAGCCAGGCCGCATTCTACCTCTTCCTGGGCATATTCGCTGTAATTCTCCGTGGTAATTATCTCGCGTAGCTCATTGGCTTTGGCGCCGAGATTTTCATAAATATTGAACAAAAACTCCTGAAACTCTTCCGCTGTCCAAGTTTCTGCTTTGACGTTTTCTACTGCTCTTTTGAACTGATTATAACGACCAAGAACACGTCCCACGAATGAAAATCTCCTTAAACAAGCAGCTCAGCATACGGACAGCCAGGCATAAACTTCGACGGCCTGCCAGTATATCAAGCCTGAGTATAAAAAGCTATATAAACGTATGATAATTCATTGCCCGGCGGCAATGTTCCTGCCTGCACGTTAAGTGCCGTCTGGCTGGGCAATTATGGCGGCTATGACTCCATCTCGGCGCAGACGGACGGTGGCTGACATTTCCGCGGAAAAAATATCATTGATCTGGGCTACGGCGTCATCGAGGCTATCGTTTATTATCGCGTATTTGTAGCCGTCTATAAAACTGAGCTCCCGATCTAAGCGCTCCAGTCTGTCCCTGATCTGCTCTTCGCTCTCAGTGCCGCGCGTTACCAGGCGCTCCTTTAGGACATCTACGCTGGGAGGCAGCACGAAAATGCCCACCGCGTCGGGATCCTTTTCCATTCCTCTATGGGCGCCGACTACGTCGATCTCTAAAATGACGTGCTTGCCGGCCGCCCGCTGCTCCTCTACGAACTGGCGCGGGGTTCCGTAGCAGTTGCCAAAATGCTCGTCCCACTCCAGGAAACGGTCTTGGCTGACCCATTCCTGGAAGGTTTCGCGGGAGATAAAATAATAGCTCTGCCCGTCGATCTCTCCGGCGCGCGGAGCCCGGGTGGTCGCGGACACAGAAGTCACACAGTCGCTGCGCCCCGCCATAAAGCTTGCCACAACCGTACCCTTGCCCACCCCTGACGGGCCGGATATAAGCACCAGCAGCCCCTGCCGCTTTACTTCTGCCATATCAGAACCTGCTTTCATAAGACTGTCGCCCCGGTGCTGCTTAGCTGGGCGCAAGCTGTGCCAGGAGCAGAGTTGGCCTGCCGCTTAGATGCGGTGCATATAGGCAAACAGCTCTTCGCGCTGGATGCGCAGGGTTACTCCCAGAAGCTGGGCCTCCTGAACTAAATTGCGGCGCAGCTCGCCGATATTAATCGTCATATCGTTGGCGTTGATCGAGGCGTGCATCAGCAGGGCGAAGCTGTCGTCATCTGAGCTCTGCTCAATGCTCAGCACCCTGATGCCATAGCTTTCCAGCAGATTGTGAATGCGGCCTACCAGCGAAGCCCGATACGCTCCGTCAACTGTAACCTGGCTGTCACCCGCGATAACGCGCACGTAATTGTTGGCCGCGGGCTTCATTTTGTCGTAGCCCAGCACTGCTATGATCAGACGGTATTCGCCGCTGTCATCTATATAGTCGAGCAAGGGTACTTCGCAGTTGGCTAGGCGCTTGTTGGTAATCTTATCCATAGATCCTCTGTAAGTCAATGTCGTTTAGTTAAGCAATGGCCAATAGCTCCTCATTATAACTCCCCCTAAAGGATGGCAGGGGGAGATGTCGCGACTGCGACAGAGGGGGTGGCCACAGCTGGCGGAAGAATCGAAGTTTAACGCATGTTGTGCGCTAACTTATACGCTAATGTACAACGCAGCGCTAA
>JAFSXO010000129.1 GCA_017444045.1 bacterium
GCTTAAAGATGTTCATGCCAAAAGCTTAGCGTTGGCCAACCGAGTAGTCGGTGAGGTGAGTGCGGATTTCTTTGACGATCCGCTCTGGCTCCCTCATATTCCCAAAGCGGTTCTGCAGGAGAGCGCGCTGCTGAACCTTATCAATGCGGTTATGGCTGAAAACAGCGGGGCCGATGTGTCAATGTCGGCGGTTTTCGATGAAAACTCCAACCTGAAAGCCGGGCCGTTTCATTACAAGGATGCCTGCCGGATTTATCGCTATGACAATACGCTGATGGCGGTTAAAGTGACTGGGGCGCAGCTGAAAAACATTATGGAGCGCTTTAGCGGAAGCTTTTTCAATGCGCCTAAGCCTGGGGATGTAACCATCTCCTTTAATCCCAATATGCGTCTGTACGAATACGATGCCTTTTATGGGCTGAATTATGTGATCGACATATCGCGTCCTATCGGCAAGCGCATAGTCAGCGTTGTTTACAAGGGCAAGCCTTTGGCTGTCGATGACGAATTGGTGCTGGCCTGCAACAATTACCGCTATGGCCAGATGGTGCAGGAGAAGCTGATTAATGCCGATGATGTGGTGTACGATTCAGCTGACAGCGGAGATAACAGCACTATACGCGATATGATAGCGGCATATATCGCTAAAGCTAAGCAGATATCACCGCAGCTGTACGGCAGCTGGCGTATCGTTGGCTACGATTATAGCGATCCCCAGGCTAGTTTGGTATGGCAGATGGTGCGGGAGGGACGGCTGGCTGTTCCCTGCTCGGATAATGGGCGGGCCGTAAACAGTCGGTCTCTGAACGCTGAAGAGCTTAGGCAGCAGCACATTTTGCCTCCGCTGAATAAGTAAGGTCTGCTGAGTGCTTTCGCAGGATGGCATAGGCAGCGGTATTTGTCAGTTTTGGTGTTGTTTCTATAATGGGTAGGTGCGGTTTGTTTAAGCGTGCGGTAAAATGGCTGGCAGCAGTGTTGGCCTGCATAGTGGCGCTGGGAATAGTCGGGGAAATCTATTTGCGTTTCAAAGGCTATCCTGTTGCTGAGCACTATATCGACGATCCCGTACTTTTTTGGTCGCCAAAAGCTGGGGCTAAGCCTAGTGAAGAAGATGCATCGGTTAATGAAACAATAGGCGTTAACGGTATGCGTGTCAGCCGTCCCGATCCTGGATATAGCAAACGCTATAGAGTGGCGATCAGCGGATGTTCTTATACCTTTGGCATGGGTGTTGCCGATAAGGATACCTATGTGTGGAAGCTGGGCGAGCTGTGCCCTGAGGCTGATTTTGACAATCTTGGAGTCAAAGGCTATGGACCGTACCGCAGCTATCTGCGCCTGTGCCGTTATTTAGAAAGACAGAAATACGATTTGGTTGTCTATGCGATGCAGGACAATCATATCGATCGCGATTCTTTCGCGCATCAGACTTTCAGCAGTCAGCAAAAACAATCCGATCTGATAGTGCTGCCCTTCGTGGAAATGCGCGCGCCAGGCGAGTTCGTTATGCATAATGCCCGTATGGCTGTCTGGCCTGGCGATACTAAGTCACGCCTGATCAATTTTCTGCGCAATTTCTGTCTTTCCATGGAAGTGCGCATGCAGCGTGTGCCCAGCGAAGAAGAGAAAAAGGAGATATTCGCCTATATTATCAATCAGATGGCGGCTGTGTCCAAACAGCATGGCGCAAAATTCGTTCTGGCGGTGCTAAACCGCAATCCAGTGCCTAAGTCGCTTTTTTCTAGCGATGTCGATATTATCGATATCGCATATAAGAATGGTGAGGAGCTGGACGATTCGGAACGCGTAGGGGGCAAGCCCAACAACCATCCCAATGCCTCTGTGCATGATTTTTGGGCTCATGCTCTGGCGGCCAAGCTGCGCGAGCATGGCTATTTTAATGGCAGTAAATAGGGGAATAGTATTGATAGCAGGGGGTTAGGGAATAACCTAGAAAGATCGCTGGATCTGTTGCAGGCAGACTCTGCCGCTTGCTTTTCCTATATCTTATTATTTAATTCGGAGTTTCGTAGTGTTTTATACTGTGCGCAATCAATTGGTGCCTATGGTCGTGGAGCAGACCTCCCGCGGGGAGCGCTCCTATGATATTTATTCCCGTTTGCTGAAGAATCGCATTATATTTGTCGGCGATGAGATCGATGACGATCTGGCCAATTTGGTCATTGCGCAGCTGCTGTATTTGGAGCGTGAGGATCCCGATAAAGATATAGACCTCTACATAAACAGCCCCGGCGGTTCGGTTTCGGCCGGTTTAGGCATGTATGACTGCATGCAGCTGGTAAAGCCCGACGTTTCCTGTATATGTATGGGTATGGCTGCCAGCGCGGCTGCGGTGCTGCTGGCTGGAGGTGCCAAAGGCAAGCGCTTTGCCCTGCCTTATTCCCGCATCATGATCCATCAGCCCTGGAGCGGCGGAATCTCAGGGCAGGCGACCGATATTGATATTCACGCCAAGCAGATCCTCAAAACCAGGGAGACCCTTAACCGGATTCTGGCGGAGCGCACCGGGCAGGAGTATGAGAAGATTTGCGCCGACACTGAGCGCGATTACTATATGTCCAGCCAGGAAGCCGTAGAATATGGAATTATAGACAAGATCATTACACGCGCTGAGCGCTAAGCTCTCCAGGATGGGATAAACATGTTCAAGTCCTTGTTTCAGGTAAGTGGCAGCCGCAGGCCGGTCGCGTGCGGTATCGAGGCCGGTATTACTCTGGTTAAAATAGCGCTTCGCGATGCCGAGGGCAGTCTGCGCTGTTTCTTCGTCCGCTATCCGGAGCTGGGATCGATTCTGACATCGCTCAGCAATCTCGAATTGCGCACCATCGGAGTAACGGGACGCGGGGCGGTATCCATAAAGAATAAGCTGCGCGATCGGGTGATAAAAATTAACGAGTTCGTCGCCTGCGGAGCTGGCGCGCGCTATTTAATGAAAACCCAGCAGGGCGATCATAATGAGCCTTTTGTGCTGGTAGATGTGGGCACCGGTACCTCGATAATGGCCGTGAAGGGTACTAAGGTTACCCGTTTGGGAGGCACCGCCCTCGGAGGCGGAACCCTGGTTGGCCTGGGGCGAATTATGACTAAGCGCAATCTCAATTACAGCGATCTTTGCGAGATAGCCAACCGCGGGGTGCGCTCGAAGATAGACCTGCAGGTGCGCGATGTTTATGAGGCCGGCGAGATCAATATCTCTCCTAATTTCACGGCGTCTAACTTCGGCAAGGTGGCCTTAGGCGGAATCGAAGCCAGCGAAGAGGCCGACTGGATTATGGGCCTAATCGGATTGATCGGCGAGAATATAGCCCTTTTGGCGTGCAGCCTGGCAGAGAACGCCGAATGTCTGCAGCTTTGCTACGGCGGAGCTACCCTGCGCAACATACCGGCGCTGACAGAGGTGCTGCTGGAAAGCACTCAGTGCATGGGCAAGCGCGCTCTTATACTGCCGCACTGCGAGTATCTGGGCGCTTTGGGCGCTCTCGATCTCAGCAGCCAGACCGAGTAATTTGCTGCTGGGAGGCTCCGCAGAGGCTGCTGCGTATGCCAGGACGCTGTCCTATTTGTTTGGGGACAGCAGACGGATAAGGCGTGTCCCTATGGGGAGAGCGGCCTTTGTCGTGAGGCCTTTGCTGTAGGCAGTCGGCAAAAGGGCATACAACGGTGATGTGGAATTAAGCTGGCGATGTTATTTCCTTATATTTTAGCCTTCATTTTTTGCGCCTGCTCGATTCTTTTGGCGTTTGCTGTTCACGAACTGGCGCACGGATATATGGCCACGGCGCTGGGCGATCCTACGCCTAAGTATGATGGCCGCCTTACTCTGAATCCCATTAAGCATCTCGATTGGGTTGGGGCTCTGGCGCTTATGCTGAGCCTGATGCTGACCGGCGGCAGAATAGTAGTCGGCTGGGGAAAGCCGGTGCGCTACAGCACAGAAGCTATGCGCTCGCCGATAACCGATGGCGCTATCGTGGCCTTGGCCGGTCCGCTGAGCAATTTTTTTCTGGCTCTCTGCGCCGGTCTGCCCGTTAAATTTGGCCTGCTAGCTTCGTTCCCTGTTATCGTATCTGCCTGCACTATTTTTGCCGGCGTTAACATTGCGCTGTTTATATTTAATATGATCCCCTTCCCTCCGCTTGACGGCTGGAAAATCGTTCAGGCCATAGTGCCGGCTTCGGTCGCCTATAGGATGAAGGATGCCGAAAACAGCTGGGGCATGGTGCCGCTTTACATCCTGATGGTGGCTGTTTATGTTTTCGGGTCATATACGCTGGGGCCCATCTATCGCCTTTTTATGGAAGTGCTGGTTGGGCGCATGCCTATGAATTAATAACGCGCTATGGAAATAGCCGGCTCAGCCTATAAGGTCCAGCTTGCTCAGTTTGAAGGGCCTCTCGATCTGCTGCTGCATCTGGTGCAGAGCGCCAAGCTCAGTCTTACGGAAATATCGCTAGCCCAGGTGGCCCATCAGTATTTCGTCTATATCGAAAATATGCCTCAGCTCGATGTGGAAGCCGAGAGCTCTTATCTGGTCGTCTTTGCGCAGCTGCTGGAGCTGAAATCGCGCAAGCTGCTGCCTTATGAAGCCGAGGAAGAAGACAGCGCATGCGCTGACAGTCCTGGCATCTGGGGAGAATACGGCGAGGCAGCGGAAAAGTCTCTGATTAAAAAATTAGCTGATTATGCGGTGATTAAAGATGCTGCTGTGTGGCTTAGCCGCCGCGAGGAGCACAGCTTGTCCTGCTATCCGCGCCCGCTGCCCATGACGGCTGGCGGCCCTCCCGAATTAGAGGCAGACCTTAATGCTCTGGTGCGGACTATGCGCCGTTTGGAGCGCACCTCGCGCGCTCCCAGAAAGCCTGTTTCGGTAGCTAAGGCCGTGCTGTCTGTACCCGAGCGCATCGAGCAGCTGTGGCAGATCCTTTCCGGCCGTTCCCAGGCTAGCTTTGCCGATCTGCTGGGCAGCAGTCCGACCCGGGATCTGCTGATAGTAACCTTTTTGGCGCTTCTTGAGCTGGCCAAGGAGCGGAAGATCATTCTCTCGCAGGAGAAAACCGCGGGCGAAATCTGTATTCGAAAAGTATGCGAAAATGACCGACAATTGGAATGATTTATCTAGCGATGAGATATCGGTAAAGCTGATAGAGCAGCTTTCGTCCATGATGCCAGGCGGAGCAGAGGCGCTGAGCAGTGCCATAGAGGCATATTCTGAGCAGTCAGCGGATTGCTGCAGCTCTGAGCCAGGCGCAGACGCTTCAGACTGCCGCCCGCAGGCCTCCGCGTTTGAATCGGAGCCGGCTGACGCTGGTCTGGATGGCTGCGCTTCAGA
>JAFSXO010000130.1 GCA_017444045.1 bacterium
GACAGAGGGGGTGGCCAAAGTTGTTGGGGAATTGCGGTGTTACGCATAATGTACGCTAACTTGTACGCTGACCAACAGCGTAGCGCTAACGCACATGAATAACAATACCCAATGCCATGCCTCTTAAGTTACTGGCATTGGCAGAATAGCGGAAGCCTAGCTTTTCGCCTTGGACTTCCAGGCCTCGATCCTCGTCTTTATGTTTTCCTGGATGTTCTTAAAATACAGCGAATAATCGCCCTTGTTGAAGCTTTCGGGCCCAAATAGCTCGGGCAGCCCAGCTCCGACGTAGATAAAGGGCGTTTCCCTGGTGGTGCAGATTACCACTCCGCGCTCGGGGTCAACCTGTGCGTCTGCGTGAAGATTGGCCAGCTCGTACCGGTTCGTTTTCTCGTTCAGTCTCCAGGAGCCGTGGTTCTCGTCCGCCGAAGCATAGGTATCGTCCCGCTTCCAGTTGAGCGGATTGATGCTTACTGAGTTCTCTAAGACCACGATGTTCTGGGCGTTTTTGTTGCCCGGCCCTTCGATATTCCAGGATACGATAACTCCTGTATCGTCTGGCCTCTCCGCGAAGCGCAGATGCGGATTCTGCTCCAGGTCATCCTTAGTTATGGAAAAGCCCAGGACGTAAGCCGCTATCATCCTTTCATAGTATTCAGGATGCTCTTTGAAGTAGTCCTTCAGTATCATTCTCGCGAGAGTCGAGCCTTGGGAGTGTCCGGCTAAGATAAACGGCCTGCCGTTGTTCAAATTATCAAAATAATAATCCAGAGCGGCCCAGATATCCCGCTGCGGGGAGCGATCCTTCAGAAGGTCGGTAATGTCGAAGTCTGGAGCATATGCATATTCCTGGAGCAGCACTTTCAGATTGGCCTGCCGGTAATACGGCACAAATAGGTTGGTGGATTCCTCGAACACGCAGGCCTGAAGCTCGTAGTTCATGCGTACGCCTGCGGTCATGATCGGATTGCCGATGCTGGCGTAATTCTGAGCGCTTTCGCGGATATCTATAAAGACTGTGGGATAGATGTAGAAGGTGTCCGCGTCCTTGGTGATCTCTGGAATTTTGTACCAGCTAGCGGGATCGGCATAGTCCGTTGTGCTTTCATCCTGCTGCGCTGGCCCCGATGCTGAATTTTTATCAATTGCTGCTGCCACTTTTTTCGTCTCTTTCGGATTGATTGTTTGGGCTGAATGTCATTTAGTTAAGTTTGTGGTGGCATAATTCACGACAGTTGTGATCATATCAAAACGCGTAACTAGTTCCGCGCAAGGCACCTCTGAGCGTAGCGAAGCAGTGCCGTCGCGGAAGCTAGCGCAGCGCTAAAAAATTCGCGAAACGCTAACTATATGGCTTTGGTTTGGGCTAAACAATGCTAGCGGCGTTACGGGCGCGGAGGAAAGAAACAGATATCCTCTGGCGGTACGCTGGCACACAATGAAGATGCGTATACATCTTTATTTAAAGGCGCGCCTAGATAAGAATTAATATCCAATTCCCGCACGAATAGAGTGGCGGAAGGCGTTTCGCGGTGCCATATAACTTGTGCGCTTTTTGCCAGATCGCAGGGTACTGTAAAATGGCTCAGCGGAGTGCGCAGACCGGTACCCAGGCATTTGGTAACCGCTTCTTTGCGCGTCCATAGGCGCATAAACTGGCAGCTGTAATCTTCGGCCTGGGGATCGGGCAAAGACGCTTGCTCTGCGGCGCTGAAGTAGCGGGCGCTTATGCTGGGGAAGTCCGTTCCGGGACGGCAAAGCTCTATGTCTACCCCTAACGCTATCGGCGAGCCGCTGCCGCTGCCCTGGGCCACGCCGAGCAGCGCTACTTCTCCGGAGTGCGAGAGATTAAAGGCCAGCCGCGGGCAGTCGGGCAGAAAGGGTTTGCCATAGGATGAGGCGGCGAAGCGCAGAGCAGCGGGCGGGCATTGGGCGTACTCGGCCAATATTCTGCGCATGGCTCCGTGGGCGGCCAGAAAGTGCCGGCGCAGATGGGGGAAGGCCAGGCGCTGGGCGCGCTGGCGCTCCTCGCTGCTGAGCACGCTCATCTCTTCCGCGGCTCTGGCGTCATCAATAGCCAGACTGATAATGTGTATGTCTACGCTGGTTGAACGCAATATTTAACACCCAGGCGCCAGCGTCATGCCTGTGCTTGATGCCGGCGCCTTTGTTTCTGCCTTTGCTTTCGTTATCGTCTGTGACCGCTGCTAGAAGCCCAATAGGTTGTAACCGCCGTCTAAATAAATAATATCGCCGGTTATGCTCGCGGCGCGGTCGGAAAGCAGGAAGGCCGCCAGTTCTCCTACGTCGCTGGGGGTGACATTGCGGTGCAGCGGGGCGCGCTCTTTGCTGGCCGACAGCATTGAATTGAAATCGGCGATACCCTTGGCCGACAGCGTTTTGATGGCTCCGGGCGAGATGGCGTTGACGCGGATATTTTTCTCGCCTAATTCGCAGGCGAGATAGCGCACCGAGCACTCCAGGGCGGCTTTGGCTATGCCCATGATGTTGTAGTTGGGCACGACCTTTTCCGAGCCATAATAGGTGAGGGTCAGCATACTGCCGCCTTCGGTCATCAGCGGAGTCAGTGCCCGCGCTACGGCGATGAGCGAATAGGCGCTCGTCTCCAGAGCGATTCTGAAGCCTTCGCGGCTGGTGGCGCTGATATTGCCCTGCAGGTCCTGGCGCTGGGCGAATGCTACTGCGTGAACTACAAACTCGAGTTTGCCCCAGCGCTCTTTGATAGCGGCGGCCATAGCGTCAATCTGCTGGTCGTCGTTGACGTCGCAGGGCAGAATGAGATCCGAGCCCAAGCTCTGAGCCAGAGGGGTTACGCGTTTGGCTAAAGCGTCGTTGAGGTAGGTAAATCCCAGCTCTGCGCCTTCGCGGTGGGCGGCCTGGGCGATTCCCCAGGCGATGGAGCTGTTGTTGGCCAGGCCGATGATCAGACCTTTTTTATTGTGCAGCATAGCATTACTCTTTTCGGTAGGATGGTTGTTTTGCGTCATAGTTTACTTAAAAGCATTTTATCCCTTTTGGGCAGTGCTATTATTGCGCATCTATCTGCATGTCGCGGTAGATAATCTCGCTTAGCGCTTGCATGATGGCTTGATACTTGGCTTTGTCTTCAAATAGTTTAGTATAAGTCTGCTGAGCTTCTGCGTAACTCTCTTGGGCTGCATCACCAAAGTATTTCGGGAAAATGCTTTCCGCAAAAATCTTCAGGTCGCTGCTGCGCGCCTGCGTTTGCAGCTTGGTGTTGCTCATGAGCCTTGTCTTCAGCGATTCTAGCAATACTCTGTCCGCATCGGTGAACTCGCCCTTGTATTGCTCGTTTATCTTCTCGATGATTTCGTCGAGAGGCAATTTTTCTTCGGGCTTAACAGCACCTTTCGCGCTGGCTGGCTGATAAACGCCAGGCTCCTCCTTTAGCATGATTGCCCCATCAGCAGTCTTCTGTAGCTTGTAATATTCAAGCTTTAGCTTTCCCTCAAGGTCGATCATCTGTGTTTTTTCTTCTGGGATTAGTCTTATAAGATAGTAAAGGAACTTGTATTCTTTATGCAATTCCTCATCAAACATCCGCACTATTTGGGTAATGTAACCATACCACTTAATCATATTGCGGCATAGGCGGCGGAACTGGTAACGCTCGTCTGGACTGAGCCTGTTGTATCTGTCGGCCACGGGCTTCAGTATGCTGGTCATGCGCCCCATAGCTCGCGAATCTTGATTATTATAGTTGGAATAGTATTCGTCATAGAATTTTTCGATGTCGACATCGGAATAGATTGAGTAATCCCGTAGCTCGTGTACGACATCATAAAGCAGGTCGGTATTGACTTCGCGCTCCAGCATGGTTTCCTGATAAAACGGCTGGAACGCCTGCTGAATGTCCTCTTGAGTATTTATGAAGTCCAGAACAAAGGTATCGTCCTTGCCCGGGCAGGTGCGGTTTAGGCGGGAGAGGGTCTGAACCGCCTTTACACCGCGGAGCTTTTTGTCAACAATCATCGTGTGCAGTAGCGGTTCGTCAAAGCCCGTTTGGTATTTCTCTGCCACGATGAGGACGTGGAAGTTGTCGTGAAATTCGCTCTTAGTCTGGGTTTCACCGATATGGCTGCCGTCCTTGCGTACATTCAGCTTTGATTCTGTGTATTCTGCGCCAACATCCTGAACAGAACCGGAGAAGGCTACTAGAACGCCGATGTCATCATATCCGTTTTCTTCGATATACTGTCTGCAGGCGTGGTAATAGCGCACTGCTGCCAGACGTGAAGAGGTGACGACCATCATCTTGCCGCGTCCGCCTATTTTGTGCCGTGTAGTCTCTCTGTAGGTTTCTACGATAATTTTCGCTTTCTGTCCAATGTTGTACGGGTGCAGCTGCGCAAACTTGCGAATAATCTTGGCTGTACTGCTGGGTACATCGGGGTTGTCGCTGAAGTTCTTGGCAATCTGAAAGCAGGTATCGTAGGTCATGTAATTCTGGAGAACATCCAGAATGAAGCCTTCCTCGATGGCCTGCCGCATGGAATAAATATGGAAGGGGCGGAAGCTGCCGTCTTCGCACTCTGTGCCGAACATCTCCAGCGTGGTCGGCTTAGGAGTCGCTGTAAATGCGAAGAAGGAAAGGTTTTTGTGTCTGCCGTGGGCGAGCATTTCCTTTACAATTTTGTCGGTCTTGTCGATCTCTTCCTCTTCTTTGCCTTCTAATTCGGCATATTCCCGCAGAGCTTCTTCGGTATCGGCCAGAGCCGATTTTAGCTTCAAAGAGGAAGAGCCGGTCTGAGAGGAATGCGCTTCATCTACAATTACTGCATAATTTCTGCCCTTGGCGCTGTTGACTTCCTCGTAGATAACGGGAAATTTCTGCAGGGTGGTTACGATGATACGAGTGCCAGCGTTTATAGCGTCCAGGAGGTCGCGGCTGGTCTTGCCTTCTCCGATGGTTGCCACTGCGCCAAGCGTGTGGTCAAAGCCGTTAATGGTTTCCTGTAGCTGCGCGTCTAGTACCCTTCTGTCGGTTACGACAATCACGCTGGAGAAGATGGCGTTATTATCGTTATCGTGCAATGAGGCTAGGCGGTAGGCGGTCCAGGCGATGGAATTAGATTTGCCGGAGCCAGCGGAATGCTGAATTAAGTAATTGTGGCCTGCGCCATTTTCGGAAACGTGAGCTATCATCTTACGCACCGCGTCGAGCTGATGGTAGCGCGGGAAAATTAGGCGTTTTTTCTCTTCTTTCGTATCCTGCAGATGGATAAACTTCTGCAGAATATCCATCATGCTGTCCTTCTGGAACACCTGCTCCCAGAGATAGGCTGTAGGATAACCATTCGGATTAGCAGGGTTGCCTTTGCCGCCGTCACGGCCTGCGCCATTGCTGCCTTGGTTGAAGGGCAGGAAGTAGGTTTTCTTGCCTGCGAGCTTGGTAGTCATCCAGACTTCAAAATGGTCAACGGCAAAATAGCCCAAAATGCGCTTGTTGAATTGGAAACAGACTTCGCGGGGATCGCGGTCGTACATCCACTGCCTTTTGGCGTTGTCTACGGTCTGGCCTGTGTATTGGTTCTTCAGCTCAAAGGCGAATACGGGGATGCCGTTTAGGACGAGCACCATGTCCACGCTCTTTTTGCAGGTGGCGCTGTAATACCATTGGCGATAGCAGGCGATATGGTTTTGGGCATACTGCGCGGCGGCAGTCTGGTTCAGCGAGGATTCGGGCTTGAAGTAGCAGACGCGGAAGGTGATGCCGCGATGCCTGAAGCCGTGGCGCAGTACCTCGAGTAGGCCACCCTTACAGGCGTCGTTGAATGATTCACAGAATTTGCGTACGGTATTGATCTTATTGGTATTTTCAAAACGCGCCCAGGCTTTGGGCTGGGTTTTCTTGATGAAGTCGATAAGCGTGTCGACATAGAGTCCTAGCTGCGGATCGTATGTATCGGTGCCTTTGACGTAGCCGCCTTCGGGGGAGAGGAATGAGGCTTCGATATCGGCTTCAAAGCGTTTTTCGTTCGTGGTGTCGACGCTCATGCTGGCACCTCTTTCTTGCCGGTGACGTACTCAAAGATGAGGGATTTTTTATACGTTTCCAATTCAGCCAAGAAGCGCTCTTTCTTTTCAATAAGGCTATCCATTTCAAGGCATTTGCTATCCAAATAATCTACTATTTCTTTTTGTTCTTTGATTGGCATAAGTGGAATAGGCGAATTCTTTATAGCATCAGCTGTCATTCCTTCTCTATTGCCTCCAGTCTGGTAGAGATGGATAGACATATACCCCAGTTTGGAAAGCCAGTAATAATGCATATACTCAGGAAGGAATACTGATTTAGTCACACGGATAATACTTACATGCTGATTTACATTTGCTCTTTCAAGTTCCGCTGGGAAAATGCAGCATCTTCCAATAGAGCCTCCCGTAATATTTAGCAGAATGTCTTCGGGCTGTACACGTGTGTTTTTCA
>JAFSXO010000019.1 GCA_017444045.1 bacterium
AATGTCAATGCTTTCGCTCCTTAACTTATAAGCATTGAAAAAGTTTAGGGCTGCGCTTCCTGTCGGCAATGAATACCGTCAGCCAGATTATCATGGCGTACGGAAGGAGGTCGCCTATGATCATATACAGGGTCATATCGCTGTGCTTATAGACCTTCTCGGTCATTACCGTCGGCTTGTCGATCTCGGACTCCTGCAGAACGCGTCCCAGCGGGTCCACAAAGCCAGATATGCCGGTATTGCCTGCCTGCATAATATAGCGCCCGGTCTCCACCGCCCGCATGATAGCCATATCGAAGTGCGCGGGCAGCTCGGCGCTGTGCCCGAACCAGCCGTCGTTGGTGGGCACGGCCAGAACCTCGGCCCCAGAGCGCACCAGCTCGCGTGGAATGGTGGTTATCATGGATTCAAAGCAGATCAGAATGCCGAAGCTGCAGCCGTCGGCTTTGAGAGGGGTAAGCTTATCGCCAGCCTGGAAGCGGGGAATCTGCCTCAGAACAGGCAGGTCTGGCCAGTAGCTCTCGAAGGGCAGAAACTCGCCGAAGGGCACCAGATGGCGTTTATCGTAGGTGCCGGTAATGCGCCCGCGGGTGTCTAGAGCGTAGATGCGGTTGCGCTTGCCCTGGTTTGCGTCCTGGGCAATGCCGCCGATCATTAGCCAGGCGTTCATGGCTTTGGCTTTGCGGCGCAGGCGGGACATCACCTGGCTTCTTTTGTTGAAATTTTTGTAGGGCATGGAGGTCTCCGGCCAGATAATGACCGTACTTCCCTGCTTTGCGGCCTGTCTGCTCATAGACAGCAGCTTCTGCAGGCAGGCTACATCGAATTTTTCGCTCTGGTCTGCTGCCAGCTGTACCAGGCCGACGGTAAGCGGCTCGCCAGTTTCCGTCTGGTAGGTATGCCAGCGGGCGATGCCAAAGCACATGGTCGCGGCCAGCAGCCCCAGCGCCCAGCATACGGGTACAAAGGTCGGATGCTCCGGGCGCCATATGCGGTACAGTGCTTTTAGGGCCGCTGCATCGCGCTTTCCGCGGTACTCTGCATATATTCTCCAGCACCAGTCGGCTACGGCGGCGTTGGTCATGGCGATGACGAAGCTCAGCGCCCAGGGACCTAGCAGCGAACCGATCTGCAGCAGCCAGGGGTGCCGGGCTTGGGTATTGGCCAGCATCCCTAAATTGAAGCCAATGGAGCCGCTGGACTGGATATATTCCTCCACGCACCAGGCGCAGGCTGCTGTAAAGGCGTAAAGCCATGACGTGCGCGGGCGCATCCAGCCGAGATATGCCCCAAGAGCAATGTATGGCGTGCTTTTTATTAGGCCAGCCGCTATCGGGGCGACAAGCCCGAAGCGGATCAGCCAGTACAGGGAAATGCCTTGGTACATCCAGCCAAATAAAAGGCCCAGGACGGCTCCGCGTTTGGCTCCCTGGCCGCGCACCGCCACCAGGAAGGGCACGGCGGCTATCCAGGCTAAGCCCGACAGATGGGCAAACGGTCCGGCCAGCGTTAGCAGCCCTACCGATAGGGCGGCCAGCGCCAGGCTGGCGGTTAGGGACAGCGGCGCTGTGGCGGATTCTTGTTCTAAAGTGGCTTCTGTTTGCTCTGCGGGAGCTTCTGCTGTAGCGGTGTTCATATATGTATCCTAGGCGGTTTCTCTGAAAGTGCTTGGTTTCTAATATATTTTGCTATACCCTTTGGAGGCGCTGATAAATTGGTATTAAAAAAGGCATTTAGCTGTCAATCAAAAACAGCTAAGCAAGCATCATTCAGTTTCGTTCAGTCAAGCTCGTGCCGGCACATTATAAGGCTGCTGTGCGCCGAACAGTTGATCGCTGACATAGCAAAGACAGCCTCATTAGGCGAGAAAGGTCGGTTTTATGGTTCTATCACGGCTCAGTGCCGCTTTCCTAGCCAGCGTTATGCTGGGCAGTATAGCTATAACCGGATGCGCCTCGGATATCGGCGGCGCGGCCGCGGACAATCCGGGCGGGGATCACACCTATCTGCACTTTAAGCTGTCGGTCAACCCCAACGGCGTTATCGACCGCAGCGGCAGCGGCTATTACGTGATCCTGCTTAATTCCAGGGGCGAGGAAATAGAGGTCACCGATATCGATACCTTCACGGATTTTATCAAGTATGACGGCGTGAATTTCGACTGGTACACCCGCCAGGCCAATCAGCCCAACCCCGGCTGGACCTTTGCCATGGCCGGAAGCCTGAACACCGAGGGCTCTGTCGCCAGCGACGGGCATTCTATCGAGGTGGCTTTCAACCTGTCCGATTCCAGCTCCATGCTGAGCCAGTACGTTATATCCAACAAGTTTACCGCCCATGCCATCACCACCGATACCTACCAGGACGCGATCCTTGGCCGGGTCATCGATGTTATGGGCGACAGCCTGGACGGCAACTCGCTGCAGACCGTGCTGGTGAGCAAGCTGCAGGGCGCGATTAAGCCTTTCCCCACCTACTATCCCAACGACAGGCTCAATGACTGGATTACCCACGGCGATCTTGAGGCGAGCTTTCCCTACGTCAATTACGACATAGCCTCGCTGCAGATCACCAGCTCCCGCCCCGACGCGCCAGAATAGCTGCCGCGCGGGCTGGCCCGCAGAGCCTGTGCTGTCTGGGTCCCGAAGCCAAGCTGCTAATAATAAAGCTTCAGCCTATAAAACAGAGCTTAAAAAACAAAGCTCCGCTCCCTGCTGGGGGCGGAGCTTTTGCTTTAGCCTATTTCGCTGAGCGTATTAGCGAACGAGGGGCCGGCGCAGAGGGCGGCACAGGTCGCCTATTTGCTTCACGGGGATCATGTCGACGCGCTTATTGGAATAGGTTGCCGCATAGGTGGCCGATGCCATAGCGTGGGTAACCATGGACAGGCGCTGCTCGTCGGTGCCGACGTAGCGCAGGGCGCTGAGGCGAATCTCAACCTCCATATTGGGGTTATTCTCATCGCTTTCGTCGTTGCTGAGCAGGAAATAGCTTTCGGAGCTGCCCGCCACCGAGTTGACCAGCAGATCGCGGGCCACCAGGGTTGAGGTGGTACCCACTGTGCGGATCAGCACGCCTTCATCGGCGCTTAGGCTGTAGGAGATTGTCGTGGCGGTAGTTTCCGTCTGGCTGGCATTGGTCAGATCCTGGCGGTAGGTAGTTAGGTTAAAGCCGAGCGATTTGGTACCGCCCACCAGGCCGCCTATACTGTTGGCCACGCGCACGTCGTTGGCTACAGTCTCCATGGCCAGTTTCAGATCGCTGCGCAGAGATGAGATAGCCTGCCCGCGTTTATAGGTGCGCATACCGCCCATCAGCAGCTGGGTTAGGGTTAGCGTAAATATAGAGAACAGCGCCATAGCCACCAGAATCTCCACCAGTGTCATACCGCGGTGCCGTCTTACATTCATCATCCGTTCCTCCGAAATAACTGAACTTTTGGACAGTGCTTTACTTGGTGTACATCGTCATCAGGAAGCGCACTACCGTGCCGTTCTCCAATATGCCGTTGCTATTACACTTTGCTTTGGGATAACCATAAACGCGCTGATACTGATTGCTTCTCAGAGTGGCCGTACCGTCGCCGTTATCCACCAGGTTGCCAGCTGTAACGCTCGTATAGCTATCCTGACCGACTATGATATTTGTGGTGCGGTCAACGCTGTCGGCGCTGTACGACTTGAGGTTGAAATCGCCCTGCTCGCTGTACTCGGTAGTAGTAGGATCTCCCCACTCCGAATCGACCAGCGGCTTAGCTCCGTACCAGCTTTCGCGCACCTTGCAGTCGCTGTCGCGTCCATATACCTGGTTGAGCAGGTCGAAGCGCCAGTAGTTGGTCTTGTTGTGCGTAGCGTGAGCGATACCGTACTGGTTGACGATCTGGCCGTTGGTATTGGGCGGAGCCATGAAAATCAGCTTATTGCTTTCGGCGTAATAGTGACCGTTGCGGGCGCAGATCAGCATTATGTTGTCCTGTCCCATGTAGTTTAGGCCGCCAGGCACAAATGCCGGGGTTGTAGAGCTAGCATGCGCACAGGAAGTGTTCTTGGTAGCGGGATTGACCGCATTTATCTCGTGTCGGGTGTCGTTGGCGGTATTCCACTGCAAATCGTTCCAGGAGCTGTTGTTCACGAACCTTCTGCTGCCGGCATGGCTGTAATTGTAGCCCTGGAAGCCGGAAATGCTGCCCATCAAATTGCGGTTGCGGATGGTCTGGAAATTGATGGTATGATCGGTTACGTTTTCAGTGCCCTGTCTGAAGGCATATCTGTGGCTGAGATCGCCGCGGGAAGCGTAGTATGCGTCAACAGAAGCCGGGGCGGAAGCTGCATTGCAGGGGAAGGTAATAGCCGGACCGGTATCCCAGCGCTCATTTTTGGTTAAAAACTCTGGGCGCAGAACCGCGAAGGATTCGGGGTAGAAGCGTTTATTGTTAGGGCCGGTTACGTAAATGCTGCGCGAATCCGTGGCGGAATCATCGTTCCACATCCACTCCTTGCCAGCGGAGTCGACCACGCGGCAGACCAAATCGAGAGCTAGGTAGGCAACGCCGAACTCCTTGTTGCTGATGATCGTGGCCAGAGTGGCCTCGACCGCGCCTTTTTTGTAGTACACCCAGTTGTCGTCCTGGGCGTATTCCTTTTTGCGCACCGGTCCGCGCACGGTTACCTTAACACGGTAGGCGTCGCAGAAGCCGTAGGCATCGCCGGGGGCACCGCTGTCGCTGGTGCCAAAGCTGTAGATGAAATTGCCAGATTTCTGGCCGATGTCGACCTGGGGCAGCAGCTCTACCTTGTAAAAATAGCGCGATTCCACATTGGCGCCATCGCTGGACTCGAAATCAACGAACTCGTTGACAGTTTCCTCGGTCTGACCGGCTCCCTTTATAGCGGTAAGCGGATGGGTGCGGTGACCGAAAAACTTATAGGTGTCGGGAGCGTTAGCAGCCAGGCTGGGATCGGCATCGCCGCCGAAGATGTTGGTGGCGCGGATCTCTTCCATTTTCTGCCCAGCCAGCTCGTAAGCGATAGCCGTATATGAAGCCTTAGCTGAGGCTGAGAAGCCCATGGGGAATATCTGCATGATAGCCGAGATAGAGAAGGCCAGAATGGCTACCGCTACCAGAATCTCCAAAAGGGTTACCCCGCCCCGGCGCTGACGCAGTGAACGGCGCGGCTTAAGCAGACCACAAAGCGTTTTTCTTATCTGAACCATTCGCGTTTATTCCTTTCGGGCATCTGGTGCTGACGGTTGACCGGCAGATCAGAGCTGTTGTATCCGTCGGTGCTTACCGCGGGATAGGAACCTGTTGAGGCGGTGGGCGAGAAGGTAAAGTCAGAAGAAACCGTGCGCGAGGCATATTCCTCGAAGCCCAGCTCATCCAGGCGCTTGGAGCTGAGACCCGCTCCGGTTCCCTGGGACAGGGTCTCGGCGAACTGGGTCCAGTTGTCCTTGGTCAGCCAGTTGTAGCCGCTGGGCACGTAGCGCAGCTTACCGGTGGATACAACGTGCAGAACCTTATTGCCAGCCTTATCTTCTACGTTCTCGCGGATCTGGAAGGTTACGCAGAACAGCGAATCGTGCATGAAGTTTTCGTAGCTGGTGCCTTCGGTATAGTCGCCGCTGGGATCGCTCCAGAATGATAGATCGTTGACGAACATATACTCGGTATCCCACTCTTTGGTATCGCTGGCCTGGTTTTTGTAGGTGGCCTGCCTGTCGGAGACGGGATCGTATTTGGTGCCGGAAGTATTGGAGAGAGCCGCGATGGGCAGGTTGTAAATGCTGCCCTTGGCCGGATAGACAACGCTGAAGCTGTTGTTGCTGGCGTTGTTTATGCGCAGCCTGTTGGCGGTTCCGCCAATGCTTTCCGAATAATCTACCGCGGGGTAAAAAGCCATATTGTGCTTGTGCAGCCAAACCGCGTAATCGATGCCAGCCTGGGCGGCGTTAAGGCAAATGATCTGATAGCTGGAAATGCGCGACTGCCGAGAGTCGCGGTTCATGACAATGGCAAAGCAGCCGGCGATAATGCCCAGAATGACCAGCACCATTAGCGCGGAGATCAAGGCCATGCCCCGCTGTCTGACTTTGCCCAACCTATTTGGCATTGCTACCTCCTATGAACTAAACCGCCTAGAGACTGGCGCCCACCGACGCCCGGCCATCTCTGGTGATGAGCACGTGATCCTCGGCATCTGTCGCTCTGGAGCCTACGGTTACGTCGTAGGCGCTTATGCTGCACCCAGCTATTGTGGTAGTCTGGCTGCTGATGCCGGTAACCGCTGATATGTAGCCAGCGCGTCCGATGGTCAGACTGGATGTGCCCGTACCGCAAATGTAGACCTCTTTGGAAAATCCGTAGCTGCGATAGAGCTGGGATTTATCGGTGGTACCGATGCGCCGCCAGATTTCGATCTTCTGGGTGGAATTGTTGATCTCAACGTACATTTCGCACTGCTCCAGCAGAGCCTCATCGCGGGCGTCGCGGAAGGCAGTGCACAGCTGGTTGGTGGCCTCGCCGACTACCATGCGGGAGCGGTACTCCTCCCAGCGCGGAGCCACAATAGCTGCCAGTATAGCTACGATGCTTATCACTACCATGAGCTCTACAACAGTAAAGCCATATACCCTTATGCGCCTGCTTCTGAACATCGCGCCTCCATAGAATAATCGTGCCTCTACGAGTATTCCTCTGTAATAAAACACAGCCATGCAGAAAACCTGCTTTGTTTTGCGGTTTTTTGCTTAATTAAAGTTAAAATAACGTTAAAACTAGCCTTCCTCGGCGGGCAGCGCCTCGGAAAACTCGACAAAGCCGCGCACGTACAGCGAATAGACGAAGGAGAGCGCGGATACTCCGAAGCGCCGCTCGATGTCAGCCAGGGAGTGGCGACCGTCGAACAGCTGCAGTATCTCTCCGGCCTTAAAGCTCACGGGAATGACCTGGTTGGCGCGGATCAGCGCCCAGCCGAATTCCTCGTTGCGCGTGATGTAGAGGGGTCTGGGGCAGAGGTCTTCCTCCAGGACGACCTCGTGCAGCTCCTCGACCTCGGCGCAGTAGGGAGCGCGGATCAGCGGATCGCCGGGATGCCCAGCGCAGCCTGCCGCCCGGCAGCCTCCCGGGCAGAGGTCGCCCTTGGCGCACTGGGCGCACGGGGCGGGAAGCTTCTGGCGCCAGGCTTCTAAGGCCGGAGAATGCCAGGCCTCGGACACCGAGCAGTCCAGCAGGGACATTCCCTCTTCAGCTGAGCATCTGCAGGGCAGCAGCTGGCCCTTCTCGTTTACAAAGGCGGAGACTACGCCGCCGAGGCAGCCGCGCTCGCCAAGGTGGCTAAAGCAGTTGGGTACGCAGTTGCCCAGCGAGACGCTGTAGCTCATGTCGCGCATTTTGCCCAGGCTGGTCAGCGCTGCCGTTAAGGTCTCCTCGCTGACCGCGTCGGTGCCGTTTAGCAGAACGCGGTTGCAGATCACGCTGCTGGCACCCAGATCGTAGGATGCCTCGATAATGCTTTCCAGATGGCGGCAGGCCCACTCGCCCAGCTCGACGCTGGCGTTAACCTCGGCGCCTACGGCCAGCGCCCGCTCGCAGAACTCGCGCAGGTCGGAGTATCGCGAGGCTTCTTCTGGGGCAAGCTCGGCCTCTTCGGGCAGATAGTCCACAACCAGGGAGCCGAAATGCGCCAGGCGGCGCAGCTCGCCCAAAAGCTGCAGATCGTCGGCGGGAGCCTCGGCTATGAGCAGGTGGAAGTACTTGCCGCCCTGCTCTAAGGCGTCCAGCACCTGCCGGCGCGCTTCGGTATCGAGAAGCTCCAGCCCAGATACTTTAAATTCGTTGACCAGGGCGGCCAGCTTGGCGATAATTCCGCCCCACTGCTCCGCTGTGAGCCCTCCCTGCTTAGTGGCCAGTCTAATCTCCGCCGTTACCGGCGCACACAATGACAGCATTTATTATATCCTTCGCTTAAAAAGATTCACCCCTCAGGGATAATCCACTGAGGGGCAGCAGTCACGCAAATACAGCCCGCTGTGCCGGATTATCTAGAAGATAAAGTCGCCGGGCACGATGTTCATGTGCTGGAATTCACTGCCGTCGCCGGGGGTGTTGACGTGGTTGGACCAGGGGCCGTTAGTGTGCCCGGTGCTGGCGTTGGTGTGGTTGTTCCAGTCTTCGTTGGAGTGCGTGGTGGGCGTGTTGGAGTGGTTGAAGTCGCCGTTGCTGTGCAGACCGCCGTTGGAGTCTGCCCCCTCACCGCCCGGACCGCTCAGAAGCTGGGATCCCTCGGCCGGAGCTTTTGTCGCGTCGAGCGAGCGCACCGCTTCGCGAGAAGGATCGGTCTGCTGCCAGCCGTTCCAGGGCACAAAGTGGGTGTCGGCCGCCTTGGCCTGCGGCAGGGCTTCTCTCTGCAGGGTGCTGGCCTCGGCTTCGCCGGTAAGCACTCCGCCGGCTAATCCTACTGCAGCTAAGCCGACCGCGGTGAACTTGCCCAGGCGTATCTCCCAGTCCGAATTAATCTTGGATATACTGCGCGCCAGACGTACGGTGACCCCGCTGCGTTTGTCCCCTATTAGACCGTAAATCAAACCATCTGAGTTTAAGCTTCTCTTTTCCTCAGAAGCCTCTGCTTTGCTGTCTGCTAAAATAACCCGGTACTTAACCATAAGCTGTCTCCATCTAGTGTCACATCGGAATTAAATGAACAATCGAATAGGCATAAAGCCATGCTAACGGTGGTATTTAATCGTGTGAGACTATTCCGTTATTGAGATGGTAATTTACGCCGCCGCCATCGGGATTCACGTTTAGGTGATAAATAGAAGGCGCGGGGTATTCGGGGCTGCTCGGCGTTAAATTGGTGTGCTGGTCGCCGTGAGTGTTGTTGAAATGGGCAGGAGGATTGAAATTCATGTGCCCATCGGAACCCCAGGTACCTCCCCAGGTACCGGTTCCGGGGTCGAATTTTATATTGCTGTGGAAGGTCGTGTCCTGACCTGGGATAATCTCGCTCTTCGGGTTCGAATAGGACGTATTGGTATGGCCTTCTGTTCCGGAACCAGATCCTCCCATGCGGTCGCGCGCTCTTGAGAATACGCGGTGGCGCGCCGGCTGCGTAACTTCGGCCAGCAGACTGTCCTGCCCGCTGTGGCTGGCGCGGCACTGAACAGCACGAGAGGAGTTTACAGGTAGCTCCGCGCTGCGGTTGGCCTCGGCCGTAGCCGTCCCCGCCAGCACTGTCAGCGCCACGGTTAGCATTCCCGAAGCGACAAGCGCTGCCGGTTTGTTAAGGGAAAACTCAAAGCCCTTGCAGACGTGGCCCATAGCTAGTTTTATACGCTTGGCGCCTGAGGGGGCTAAACGCACGGCCGCCTCTGTTCGGCGAGCTTCTGTTCCGCCCAGCGAAAGGCATAAATCTTCATGAGCGGATTTAGGCTCTATGGCTGCTTGGCTGTCCTCAGCGCTGTCGAGCTTTACGCTCCACAGCTGGTTGCCTCCGCGCAGAGGATAAGCAGCATAATTTTCACCGCAGCCTTGACGAGACTCCTGACACGATAGCCAGGTTCTCTCAGCCACTGCCAATGCCAATCGGATTGCAATATCCACCCGTTACACCTCCGCTACGGAAATTCAACAAATATATGTCATTATAACAAATCTAGCGCGCGGTTTCAATAATAGCGCGCCGATTTTCATAGCTTATTGGGCAGTCTAAACAATATTTTAGATTACTGATGGCGCTGCAGAGGCCAGGGACCGAAGCTTAAAACCTCCAGAGTGCCGCCAAGTGGGTCGCTGCGGAAGGGAATATTCAGCATAAGGTGGCGTCCCGAGAACGAAACCGGCAGGAAATAGTCGCGCGTGGTCACTTTTAAGGTGCCTGTTCCCTTGGGCAGCGGTATGGCTACCTTA
>JAFSXO010000002.1 GCA_017444045.1 bacterium
AGCCCGCTGAAGCCCCTGCCGCCGTTGAAGAGCCTGCCGCCGCTGCCGAGGCTGAAGAAGGCGAGGCCGAAGAGTATGTAGCCGAGGAATGGAAGCCCGCTGAAGCCCCTGCCGCCGTTGAAGAGCCTGCCGCCGCTGCCGAGGCTGAAGAAGGCGAGGCCGAAGAGTATGTAGCCGAGGAATGGAAGCCCGCTGAAGAGCCAGCCGCCGCTGCCGAGGCTGAAGAAGGCGAGGCAGGAGAGTATGTAGCCGAGGAATGGAAGCCCGCTGAAGAGCCAGCCGCCGTTGTCGAGGCTGAAGAAGGCGAAGCCGAGGAGTATGTAGCCGAGGAATGGAAGCCCGCTGATGAGCCCGCCGCCGTTGGCGAGGCCGCTGAAGGCGAGGCTGAGGAGTGGAAGCCCGCGGATGCACAGTCAGAAGATGCAGTGGCTCTGCGCGAGGACTGCCCCTTGGCGAAAGGCGATATCCTCTTAAAAGGCCGCTACGCTGATTTGGTCTGGGATGATGAGTGTAGCGCTGATGATATGAAGACCTTGGAGCGCTGTGCCGGACTGCCTGCTGACGAAGCCCGCGGCATACTAGAAAAGCTGCTTCAGCAGCATAGCGGACAGTGGCGCGCGCGTCTGCAGCTGTTTAATGTTGAGGTGGCTGCTGCCAGGCCTTTCTATGCGTATGTAACTGGCCGTCCTCTTATGTATGCTCCCATGAGCCCAGAAATCCGGAAGGCATTCCGCCGCGATATGGCGCAGGTCATCAATGATATGGCAGATCTCTCTAGCTCTCCCAGTGAGGAGCGCTGGAAATGTCTTCGCCTGGCGGAATTGGAGCTGGAGGAGCATCCGCGCAGAGCTTTGGAATATGTCAACAAGGCTCTGTCTGTGCGCAATGCCTTCATAAAGGATGAGGCGAGTCTGTATTATTACCGCCAATGTCTAGCCAGCCGGAGCCAGGATTCCTTTTACGACTGCATTATGGCTTTGCAGAACGTAGACAATAGGGTGCATCTGTTTAAGGATCTATGCGATGCCATTGCCAATTATTGTCAGGGATATGGCGCCTTTGCTGATCTGCTCAATGCTTTGCTGTATTCGGGGCGTTCAGAGGCTAAGCGCTTAGAGAGTGGCTGTGATCTGAGCGGCGAGGAGTTTAATTCCGGCCTGCTGGGGGCAATGCATGACGACAATGCTGACTTATTGCTGGAGCTGGTGTTCAATCAGCTTTATCAGCGCATCGAAATGCCCGATGTCACTTCGCGCACTCCTTCAGAGATAAGCATTTTAGAGGAGAGCGAAAGGGTGCATCCCGCTAAATTCCCGCCTGTAGGTATGCTGCGGCGCTTAAATCAGCTGATGTTTAAGCTCGATTACGATGTGCGCGTATACAACGGCCCTAAGAATTTCTGGGTTCGCATTATCGTAGGCGAGCGTCAGACGATCGTTCTGCATAAAAACCTTGAGAACTTAGATTCTGTAACTCAGCAGTCCCTGCTCATGCATCGCCTTTTCCAGATGTATCACCGTCACCATATAGTGCGCCGCATTCACGATGTGATGACCAACGAAGACCGTCTGCACATGCTGAATGTGCTCTGCGATATATCCAAGGATACCGGTGCCGATCCTGGTCCCGAGCTGCGCGGTATTCTGGCCGATATCAAGGTTGGCGACAGCGATTTTGAGGATAAGCTTGAGCGCTTGGTCACAGCCATGCAGCTGAAGACGGGCAGCTTTGAGCTGGCTGTAGCCCGTGAACTCATGTTTGCCCGCCATCCGTTTACGGATATACTCGATGCGTCCTGTGACCGCTTTGTGGCTAGGCTGCTGGGTATGACCGATGCTTCTTACAGCATTGCCTTACAGCAGCTGGGCAATAATGAGCTGCTCAGCAAGCTGGAGCAGGAGGGATTCTCAGTGCTATATGGGTCTCAGTATCCCGAATATTATTTATTGCGCCTGAGGCTGCAGCGCCTTTGGACATCACCTCTGCAGGAGGAGCTTTGGTACTGATATGAGCGAAGAAATATTAAACCATGATGGGGCTATGGATATTGTGCAGATTATGGAGTATCTGCCGCACCGTCCGCCGTTTTTGCTGGTCGATAAGCTTCTCAGCTCTTCAGGTGTCAGCTGTGCCAAAGGCGTAAAATATCTAAGCGCCGGAGATTTCTTTTTTGATGGCCATTTCCCAGGCAAGCCGCAGATGCCTAAATCCTTGCTTCTGGAGGTTATCGCCCAGGCAGGGGCCGCTGGTGTTCTGTCGGCTCCTGAATATAAAGGAAAGTATATCCTGTTTGCCTCTATAGACAAATGCCATTTCGGCAGGGCTCCGGTGCCAGGCGACATTTTGGAAGTAAGTACGGAACTCGTCAGCATGAAGCGCGGGATGGGCAAAATCAAAGCCAGCTGCAGCGTTGGCGAGGAAAAACTGGCCGAGGGACTGTTCACCTTTGCTCTGAGCGACACCGCCCAGGGATAAGGCGATAGGCTAGGTTGATACTGATGAATACCATGACTTTTTGTGATTATCTGAGAAGCCTTCGTATTGACGGAGACTTTGTTGAACTGGCGGCCAAAGCTGGCGAGGTTACGCGCGAGGTGCGCGAAGCTGTGCGCGAGCGTGCCGCGCTGAACCAGTGGAAGGTACTGGAGGCCCTGCAGAGCGCGGGCCTAATGGAAGGCCATTTCTTTCCCACCACTGGTTACGGCTTGGGCGATATGGGCCGCGAGGTCCTGGATGAGGCTGTGGCCAAGATATTCCGGGCCGAAGCCGGCTGTATGCGCTGGCAGATCGCTTCGGGAACGCATGCTCTGACGGCGGCTCTGTTTGGCACTCTGGCTCCTGGCAAGAGTATGCTTAGCATTACCGGGGCGCCTTACGATACTATGCTGCCGGTAATTGGCAACGCCGATAAAGCCCCGGGCACGTTAGCTTATTGGGGGGTCGGCTATCGCGAGCTGCCCCTGCGGGAAGACGGCCATATCGATATCGGCGGCATCGCCGATGCTCTCAAGGCCGATGTTGGATTAGTGTATCTGCAGCGTTCTCGTGGATATACCTGGCGTCCTTCGCTGTGCGTTAAGGAATTGGCCGAGGCTATCGCTGAGGTGCGCCGCCATGCGCCCGAGGTTACGGTTATGGTCGATAACTGCTACGGTGAGATGGTGGAACTGTCTGAGCCGACGGAGTTCGGAGCCGATATCGTCGGCGGTTCGCTGATCAAGAATCTAGGCGGTGCCTTTGCTCCCTGCGGCGGTTATCTGGCCGGCAAAAAACAGGTTATCGAGCGCGCCCTGGAGAGGGTCATCGCTCCGGGTGTGGGCGTTGAAGAGGGGCCCACTTTGGGATACAACCGCGTTTTGGCGCAGGGACTGTTTATGTCGCCCAACATTATCGGCGCCGCTCTCGAAGGCGCTGTATGGTCGGCGTGGATATTAGAGCAGCTGGGCTTTAAGGTCAGTCCGCGCTGGGATGAGCCGCGCACCGATATTATTCAGGCTATCTGCTTAGAATCAACCGAGCGTCAGATCGCCTTCTGCCGCGGCATTCAGAAGGCCGGGGCAGTAGATCACAGCGCTATGCCTGAGCCTGTTGTGCAGCCGGGCTACCGCGATCCCATCATAATGGCCGGCGGTACCTTTATTCAGGGCTCGTCGATTGAGCTTTCCGCCGACGGTCCCCTGCGTCCGCCCTATGCCTGCTACCTGCAGGGCGGCATGAGCTTTGCCCATGTGCAGTTGGGGTTGATGCTGGCCTTGCAGGAAATGCGCAGCCAGGATTTGCTATAAGTGTGCGATGCAGGAGAGCGCTGTAAGATTGCGATATTGAGCTATGTCTTTGGAAAAGATTGCAATTTTTGATTCGGGAGTGGGCGGCTTAACCGTAGCCGAGCAGGTGCAGACAAGCTTGCCCGGGGCCGACACAATTTATTTTGGCGATACTAAATACGTTCCCTACGGCTCGCGTCCGTCGGCAGAAGTGGTAGCTCTTATTGAGCGCATCTGCCGCTATTTGGTAGGCGAGGGCGCAGGCGTGCTGGTGATGGCCTGCAATACCTCGTCGGCCTTGGCCTATGAGCAGGTGTGCGGCTGGAGTCCGGTTCCGGTAGTCGGCATTATAGAGGCGGCCGCTAAAGCCGCGGTGCGGCTTAGTCCTAAAGGCAGGATTGGGGTGATCTCCAACGCGCTGACGGCGGCCAGCGGTGCGTATGAGCGCGCGGTTAGGCGCTATAGCGCCGAGGCGCGGGTGTACCCTATGGGATGCCCAAAATTAGTGCCGCTAGCGGAGCAGGGCATAATCAGCGGTGCGGAGGCAGAAGAGGCGCTGCGCGAGTATATCGAGCCTTTGCTGGCGCAGGATATAGATACGCTGGTCTTTGGCTGCACTCACTATCCTTTTTTCAGG
>JAFSXO010000131.1 GCA_017444045.1 bacterium
CGCGGTTGCTATTATCGAAGGGCTGCTGGCCTTAGAGCAGGGTGTTTATTGTCTGACCCTGGGATATGGTCAGCTGGGCAATCTTATTCAGGATATAGCAGCCATGCAGGCTTTGCGCGAGCTGGCTGATGAGATGTTCCAGGAGAACGGCTTTAAGAATTACGCCCTGACTACGGTATTGCACCAGTGGATGGGCGGCTTCCCCGAAGAAGAATCCAAGGCCTTTGCGGTAATATCCTGGGGCGGTGCTTTGGCGGCACTGTCAAAATCCACCAAGGTAATCGTCAAGACTCCTCACGAGGCCCGCGGCATTCCCACAGCCGAAGCCAATCTGATGGGCATTAGGGCCACTAAGCAGATCGTCAATATGCTCAGCGACCAGGTATTTGACGATGACGCGCGCCTTCAGGAAGAAGTGGCGCTGATTAAAGAAGAAACCCGCACTATAGTTGAACGGGTTATCGAATTGGGCGAGGGCGATTTGGCGGCCGGCGTTGTGCGCGCCTTCCAGTCCGGTATGCTGGATGTGCCATTCGCTCCGTCTATTTACAATGCTGGCAAGATTATGCCCGTGCGCGATAATGTGGGGGCTGTACGTATTTTGGATTGGGCCAAGGTGCCGGTTTCCGACAAGGTTAAAGCCCATCATCTGAAGCTTATTGAACAGCGCGCTGCCGCAGAAGGCCGCAAACCGTCATACCATCTGATGATCGATGATATTTACGCGGTTAGTAAGGGCCGATTGGTAGGGCGCCCGCGCTAGATAGCGTTATTTTGGTTACTGTGTGAAGAAAGGCAAATACAAATGCGCATAGCAGATGTTGTTTTTTCAAAAGGCAATACGGGTTTTTTCTTTGACGATCAGAGGGCCATCAAGAGTGGCTTGGGTCATGATGGGTTCGTTTACGTTGGCGAGGCGGTAACTCCCGGATTTACCCAAGTGCGCCAGGCCGGCGAATCGGTGTCGGTTATGCTGGTGCTGGAAGATGGCCAGATCGCCGTTGGCGACTGCGCCGCGGTGCAGTATTCCGGTGCGGGCGGCCGCGATCCCCTGTTTTTGGCCGATACATATATTCCCTTCCTGCGCCAGCACATAGCGCCTATGCTTATCGGCAGAGAGCTCGGCACCTTCCGGGAGATGGCGCGCGAATTTGACGCTCTGGAGTTCGAAGGGCACCGCCTGCATACGGCAGTGCGCTACGGTCTGTCGCAGGCCTTGCTGGAAGCCGTGGCTAAGGCGCACCATTGCCTGATGGCCGAAGTTATTGCCGCTGAGTATGGCTTGCCTTTGATCGCTGAGCCTGTGCCCATCTTTGCGCAGTCCGGCGATGACCGCTATACCAATGTGGATAAGATGATCCTGAAGGGTGCCGATGTGCTGCCTCACGCGCTGATCAACGCGATAGAAGGCAAGCTGGGGCGCCACGGCGAGGATTTGCAGGCTTATGTCAGCTGGCTGTCTGAGCGCATTCGCACCCTGCGGCCCGTAGAAGCGTATAATCCCTGTCTGCACATAGACTGTTACGGCACCATTGCCCTTATCTTCGACAACGATCCCCGCGAGATGGCCGCTTATCTCGCTACCCTGGAAAAGGCCGCCAAGCCCTTCCAGCTTTACATCGAAGGCCCTATGGATATGGGCGAGCGCCAGGCGCAGATTGACGCCCTGGCTGCCCTGCGCGCTGAATTAGAGCGGCAGCAGGTCGGAGTACGCATCGTGGCCGACGAATGGTGCAACACCTACGAAGATGTGGTCGCGTTTACCGATGCCAAGTGCTGCCATATGGTGCAGATTAAGACCCCCGATTTGGGCAGCCTGCACAATACCGCCGAAGCCGTGCTGTATTGTAAGAAGCATGGTATGGAAGCCTACCAGGGTGGTACCTGCAACGAGACCGACATTTCGGCGAGAGCCTGCGTGCATGTAGCTTTGGGCGTGCGCTCCGAGCGTCTGCTGGCCAAGCCGGGTATGGGCTTCGATGAGGGATACATGGTGGTCCGCAATGAAATGAACCGCACCATCGCTATGCTTCAGCATAAAAAAGGTTAATTAGGCAGTCAAAGGGGACGTTTATAATGGCTAAAGAGTATAAAATTCTGTCGCCTACGGCGATTTTGGGCTATGGATTCCCCGAGGAATCCTTTATGCGCGGCATAGCCGAGCATCCCGATCTGATTGCGGTTGATGCAGGCTCTACCGATCCCGGCCCCTATTATTTGGGAGCGGGCAAGTCCTTCACCGATCGTACTGGAGTCAAGGGTGACCTGCGCTACATGCTCACCCAGGGCATCAAAAACCATATCCCTATCGTCATCGGTACGGCTGGCGGTTCTGGGGCGCGCCCTCATGTGGAGTGGTGCCGCAAGATTATTGAAGAGATCGCCGCCGAAGAAAAGCTTAGCTTCCGCATGGGGATCGTTTACGCCGACGTCGACAAAGAGGCAGTGGTGCAGGCCATTGAAGAAGGCCAGCTTATACCCCTCGACGATCAGCCGATACCTACCGCCGAGCAGGTGCGCGAATGCCCTTACGTGGTGGCACAGATGGGCCCCGAACCTCTGCACGCCATGATCGAAGCGGGCTGCGAGGTCATTCTGGCCGGCCGCTGCTACGATCCGGTCTGCTTCGCTGCCCGTCCTATCGAAGAGGGCTACGACCGCGCTCTGGCCACGCACATGGGCAAAATTTTGGAGTGTGCGGCTATCGCGGCTACTCCCGGCTCTGGCTCCGACTGCGCTTTGGGAATCCTCAAGGAGGATTCGTTTATACTGCAGGCGCTGAGCCCTGAGCGTCAGTTTACCGCGCAGTCTACCGCGGCCCATACGCTGTACGAGAAGAGCGATCCATATCATCTGCCCGGCCCCGGCGGCAGTCTGGATTTAACCAATGTAAGCTTTACCGAGCTCGGCGACGGTCGGGTCGAGGTGCGCGGCACCCAGTTTGTGCCCACTCCGAAGTATGCGGTTAAGCTGGAAGGCTCGCGCTGCGTGGGCTACCGCACCTGCTCTATCGCGGGAACACGCGATCCCATCCTTATTGCCAGCATTGAAAAGGTGGCTCAGCAGGTTAAAGACCGGGTCACCAATCTGCTGCTGCACGATGATATGAAGGGCGAGGTTTTCTTCCATATCTACGGCAAAAACGGGGTTATGGGCACCTTGGAGACCGTGAAGGATGTGAATCCTCATGAGATTTGCATCGTCATGGAGGTGCTGTCCGATACTCAGGAGCACGCCAATACGATCTGCTCGCTGACCCGCTCCACGTTCCTGCACTATGGCTATGAGGGGCGCATCTCGACGGCCGGCAATTTGGCCTTCCCGTTCTCTCCTTCCGACATACCTATGGGGGCGGCTTACGAATTCTGCCTCTACCATCTGTTGGAGGTAGATGATCCCAGCGCGCTGTTCAGCAGTGAAGTGGTGGAGATAAAGAATTAAGCGCAGCGGCGCCAGCGGCCCAAAGGCTGTTTTGGCGCCTTCTAATAAAGCCTGCTAATATAGAATAGGACGAATGTGATGAAAACTCTTCCAGAAGTTGCCCAAGTAATTCGCAGCAAGAATTCCAGCCCTTTCAAGCTGACTATGGACATAATATTTCGCGAGCGCGAGGTCTTTGATGAGGTGCGCCGCCGCAATCTCATCAACCCCGAGGTAGTTGCCCGCGCCTACAATATACCTGTAGAGCGCATCGAAAAGCTGCTGTATTTTGAGCCGGCCAAGGCCATTAAAATCGGCATGTCTAGGGTGGTTCGCTCCGGAGCGCCTGGCGATACCGATGTGTATGGCGCCCAGCAGCACGCTCCGCTGCTTACAATTGAGCTGGATATTTAGCTATGCCTCCAATTTCGGAAGCCAGAAGCCATCTGGTGCGCGCTGTTTACCATGCCCCGCGGGGCAGGGCGCGCATGTACCAGCTGGCAGCCAGAATTGGGCAGCTCTTTCTGAAGCCCGACGATTATCTGATCGGCATAATCGGTTCCGAAGGATCGGGAAAATCCACGCTGATAAAAGGCCTTTTTCCCGGTCTGGAACTGACTAATGACGATGAAGGTATTAACAGGCCTACCTCTGCGGCCTTCGATTTCGATCCCGACGCGCAGTTCTGCGGGCATACATTTCATATCGATATGCGCTATGAGATGGCCTTTCACCAGATGCACGAGATCGTCGATACCGTAAAATCAATTGTGAGCCATCAGAGACGCGTTATAGTCGAGCATTTCGATCTGCTCTATCGTCATCTTGGCTTTAATGCCCAGATTCTGTTCGGTTTGGGCGAGGATCTGCGCGTATATCGCACTACAGTCTTTGGCCCATTCCCGTTCAGCGTGCGCAAGCTGGCGTTTGAAAGTCTAAAGTATAGGCTGATGGCCCACTCGGCTGAGGATATTATGGGGCGTATTCTGCGCGATAAGTACAATTATAGCCCTCAGTATCTGCATTCCGAGGTGCATCATGGGTTTGTAGTCGGCTTTGATGAGGAACCCGACTGGGATCTGCAGCAGCTGGAGAAGGAAGTCCGCGAGGTCATCGACAGCGATATTAGCATTACTCCCGGTGAGGGCGATCATGTGCTTTTCGACGGGGAGCCGTTTTACTGTACGGGCAAGCGCTGTCACGTTAAGCGTTCCAGCGAGATCGAGAACTTTCGCCTGCTGAAGCATTTTAAGTTTGACCCTATCACTAACCGGTATCTGCTGGTGGGCATCGTCGGCGATGAGCAGGTGGCCGTGGAGCGCTTCGATGGCCTGCCCCCTATGACTGGAGGCGAGCACGACGGGCATTACGGCGAGCTGGGCGAGCATTGTCATCGGTATTGATGGCCAGTATTGCTGGCATTGGCGCTGTGCGATGAAGCTCAGGCTATGGCTAAAGTATTAAGCTATTGACATTGGCGTGGGATGGAAAATGAGAACTGTTAAGTGTGCTGATTTAGTAGACGCTATTGCCGATATGTGCGTCGAGGCGGCGACTTGCCTGCCGCCAGATGTGCTGGCGGGGCTGCAGCGCGCAAAGGAAACAGAACAGTCTCCGGTGGGGCTGGCTGTTCTGGATGTGCTTTTGGAAAATGCCGCTTTGGCTAAGCGCGAGAAGGTTCCTATCTGCCAGGATACCGGTGTAGCCGTGTATTTTGTCGAGCTGGGGCATGAGACTGTGCTGGAGGGCAATCTTTACGAGGCTATCTGCCAGGGTACAGAGCTGGGCTACAAGCGCGGCTATCTGCGCATGTCGATAGCCGGCGAGCCGCTTTTCGAGCGGCTTAACACGCATACCAATACCCCGCCTGTAGTGCACGTTAGCTTAGTGCCTGGAGACGCGCTGCGCATAACTTTGGCTTCTAAGGGCGGCGGTTCTGAAAATATGAGCGCTATGGCCATGCTCAAGCCTTCTGACGGCAAAGCTGGGGTGGTAAAGTTCATCCTCGACACGGTGCGCAAGGCTGGCGGCAACGCCTGTCCGCCCATGGTAGTGGGCATCGGTCTGGGAGGCAATTTTGAGATGGCACCGCTGCTGGCTAAGCGCGCTTTGCTGCGGGAGCTGAGCCAGCCTCATCCCGAAGAGCGCTATGCGGCCTTTGAGCGGGAAATGCTCGAGCTTATCAATGGCACTGGCATTGGACCTCAGGGGCTGGGAGGGAAGGTTACCGCAATGGCTGTCCATGTTGAGTATGCTCCCTGCCATATTGCCTCGCTGCCGGTGGCGGTCAATTTTAACTGCCATGTGGCCCGTCATGCTGTGAGGGAGTTTTAAGGCTAAATATGAAACGTTTGACTTTGCCTTTGTCGGAAAACGATGTGCGCAGCCTGCATGCCGGTGAGCAGGTGCTTCTTAGCGGCTCTATTTTGACCGGGCGCGACGTTGCCCATAAGCGGATGTGCGAGCTTATGGACCGCGGCGCTGAGCTGCCCTGTCCGCTGGCGGGCGAGGCTATTTATTATGTCGGTCCTACGCCTGCCATGCCTGGCAAGGCAGTCGGCAGCGCTGGCCCTACAACCTCTGTTCGCATGGATAAGTATGCTCCGCGGCTTATCGAATGCGGACTGCGGGCGATGATAGGGAAGGGCAATCGCGGGGAAGCGGTAATTGAGGCCATGCAGCGCTTTGGCTGCGTGTACTTTGCCGCTATCGGCGGGGCAGGAGCTTTGCTAGCGCAGCGTATAAATAATCTTGAAGTGCTCGCTTGGGATGAGCTGGGCTGTGAGGCTCTGCGGCGCATAAGCGTGACCGATTTCCCCGTCATTGTGGCTATTGATACGCATGGGCATAATTTGTATACAGAAGGGCCGGCCGCTTGGCAGAATAATATTTCGCAATATTAAATAATTATTCGTAGTATTATATTGTGGATATGCAAAAGAGTTAGGCGACAAAAGGAGACATTATGAGTAATACAGGAAAAAGAGATCAAATGGCATCTACGTTCCGTTTGCTGGAGCTGGACAATGAGCAGAAGATTAAATGTGCGGTGCGGGCCATGACCGGGGAGCCGCTCAAAGCGCTGGCCTTGGAGTACGGAGTCAGCGAAGAGGTCATTCAGGGCTGGGTGGACTGCGTAAGCGATTTGGTCGAAGAGCAGGGACTTTCCAGGGACGAGGATTTGGAAAAGAAAATCGCAGAAGCGCGGGCTGTATGCTATCGCTATCAGAAGCAGATAGAAGCCCAGAAGAAGCAGATTGAGAAGCGAGAGATTGAGCTGCGTATGCTCAGAGAGTGTCCGCCTTTTATGATTGGCAGCAGTCTGGTTAATCAGATTGGCGAGAAAGAGCGGTAATAAGCTTGCGAGTACGCATATGGGGCGCGCGCGGATCGGTTCCCACTCCGGGAGCGCATAAGGTTTATTTTGGCGGCAATACCTCCTGCGTGGAGATCGATGGGCAGACTGAGGATTTGCTTGTCTGCGATGCAGGTACTGGTCTGTATTATTTAGGCCAGGATATAATGCGCAGAGAATTGTCTCCCAAGCGCATCCATATTTTGCTTTCCCATCTGCATTGGGACCATATTCAGGGCTTGCCTTTTTTTGCGCCGGCGTTTTCCCGCGATTATCAGGTGATTGTTTATTATCCCCGCTATATTTTCTCTTCTGGCGCCGACATGCTGCGCCTGCAGCAGCGCTACAGCGGGCTGGATGATGCGGAACTAGACAAATATAGTCTGGATTATCGCGAGCTGGATGAGAGGGCTGCGGTAAAAATCGGTGGCTGGTGCCTGCGCACCGTAGCTCTTAATCATTCTGTTTTAGATTTGGGCTATCGTATAGAAGCCGAGGGCAAAAGTGTCTGCTATTGCACCGATGCTGAGCCCGGTGGCAAGCTGCTGCTTGGCAGTAATATTGACATCGAAGCCTTGCGCTCCGGGCAGATTAGCTTTGACGCTGGCGTGCTGCATGAAAGCGACAGAGAGCTTCTGCGCTTTATATATGAAGCTGATCTTTGCATTCAGGACGCCATGTTTGACCGCGAATTATTTGAGCGCAGAGTGGGCTGGGGGCACAGTCCGTATGAGTTCACCATGGAATTAGCGTATATCGCTAAGGTTAAGCGTCTGCTCATGTTTCATTTTGACCCGGCAAATGACGATAATATGCTGAGAGCTGTAGAGGCTAAGGCCCGCGATTTGGCGGGAAGGTATCGCGAGAGTCTTCAGATTTTTAATGCGCGCGAGGGCTGGGAGCTTCTAGTCTAGCTGCAGGCAAGGGTTTGCGTCTAAAAGTAGGATAGACTGAATTTTAAGCGAATTTATCAAAGTTTCATATTCACATTGGACTGCGTGCGAGGTTGCGCGGGATACTGTTGCTGAGGAGTTCTTTTTATGAAATTACGTTTGTTGCCGGTGATGGCTTCGCTATGTGGTATGCTGTTTTGCGCTTCGGCTGCGCAAGCCAATTCTGTGTATGTGCATAATAAACCTATCGAAAATGTGCTGACCGTTAACAATACGGTATATGTGCCGTTTAATGATCTTATGAAGGGCTTGGGCCGTTCTTGGAGCGTCGATGAAAGCGGCAAAATTATTTTGAAGGACTTTGCCGGTGCCGGTCCCGATCTGAAGAGTGCCGATATCGTTTTCGGTGGCGAGCTAGAGGGTTCGGGTGTAAAGGGCATGATGCACGGCGGTCAGGTGTGGGTTCCTGTGCGCATGGTGCGCATGCTGGGCTATGAGCTGTCCTATAATGCCAAGACCGAGATCGTTGACATCGTTACCCCCCGCATGAAGACCGATGCCGATCGCGCTGCTGAGGCTGAAGTTAATCAGGCTCGTGCCGAGAGAGAGGCTAAGCTGGCCGAAGAGCGCGAGGCTGAGCGTGCCGCTTTAGAAGAGCGCAAGCAGGCTATGGCCGAACTTAAGGCCAAGCGGAACAGGGGCGAAGATGGTTCGCCTTCTGCTTCTGAGGCTGAGGCAAATCCCGCCGAAGGCTCCTATGACGAGGGCTTTGAAGTAGATGAGGAAGCGGCAGCTCGCCGTGTGGCCGCCAAACAGAAGGACATTGGCGGAGTTGAGTCCTATGACGATTTGGTCAGGGTTCAGCAGCAGCTCGATGAGCAGGACGCCGCCCGGCGCGCTGCTCGCCGTGAAGCGCAGAAACGTGCGGCCGAGGCTGAGGAAGCCAATGGCGGTGTCGCGGCAGATAAGGCAGCCGAGCCGGCTCCCAATGTTGTGGTATTTGCTCCCCGCGCCAATCCTGATTATTTCACAGGGCATATCGATATGACCGCTATCGTAAAGAATATCGGCAATTTGGCTGCTCAGGGAGTAAGCGCCACTCTTACCCTGGTAGCTCCTGACGGCTCTGTGCTAAACACTCAGCGGGTGAACCGTCAGTCGGTACCCGTTAATGGTCAGTGGGAAATAACCGCGGGCTATGACCATATCGATGGCACGTCTATGCCGCGCGGCAATTATCAGCTTCGCGTAGCGGCCGACTGCACTAATAAGCCGAAAAAGTAAGCGCTGATTTTTATTAGTTCTGGGTAGCGACGAGAGCTGCGCAGAGCATTAATTAACTGGCATTCCGATGTGCTTTGTGTCGGGATGCCAGCATTTTTTTAAGATTGAGTATGCTAGCATGTTCGCGCAGTACCAGCTTCCGCGCTGGCACTGCTTTGCTTAGCTCAGATGTGCCTTGTGCGGAACTGGTTACGCGCAATGATCAGCAAACGGCAGCCCCGAATTGTATCTACGAAGCCTTAACTAAATGGCATTGCGGCATGGATGATCGTAAAGGAAAAAATGTTTACACAGAGAATTAAATAATGTTTTTTTATTCTGCTCGTGGGCTATTTAGGGAGTAGATGCTTCAGATTGGCTATTAGCCGGTTTGGCAGCGTCCCAGCTCCTCCTAAAGCTTAGCGATGTCGTTTAGTCAAAACCTTTCACGGGCATTGTGTGCGAATTTGTGCGCGTAAGCTGAAGCCGCGCAAATACGTTCTCAAAACACTAACCGGAGGATCTTACATGATCTCTGTCAACGATTTTAAAACTGGCATTACCGTAGAAATAGATGGCGATTTGTTTCAGGTAATCGAATTCTTGCATGTTAAGCCGGGCAAGGGTGCTGCGTTTGTCCGCACTAAAATCCGCAATATTCGCACTGGCAACGTTTTGGAAAAGACGTTCCGCGGCGGTGAAAAAATTAAGAAGGCTCATATCGAGCATCGCCGTGTATCATTCACTTACATCGATGGCGAGATGTATCACTTCATGGATCTGGAATCCTACGAAGACATCGCTATTGAAAAGGTACTGCTCGGCGACGATGTTAAATGGCTGAAG
>JAFSXO010000132.1 GCA_017444045.1 bacterium
GAAGAGCGTTACAATGCGCTCCTTCGCGACGATTGCTTTGGAGGCTATAGACGATACTTAGGGCTGGTACAGTATCGTTGACTAAAGCAATGGCCAATAGCTCCCCATTATGACTTCACCTAAAGGATGGCAGGGGGAGATGTCGCGACTGTGACAGAGGGGGTGGCCACAGCTGGCGGGATAATCGAGGTTTAACGTGTGTTGGGCGCTAACTTGTATGCTAATATACAACGCAGCGCTAACTCACATGAATAATCAGACTCAATGCCATTGATCCCTTAAGTTAATGGCATTGAGGGTCGGTATAGTGTGTTTTATTTTTGGGTTTAGGAGAGAGGTGAGGATTTGGATCCCATTTCGGCGATAGGCGATGAGCGGAGGCGCATGGTTGAGAATACCCAGCGCTCTAATTCCGCTTTGCATTCACAGAGCGTTAAGCGCCATAAGGATCGCATTAAGCGGGGCAATGTCAATTCCTCATATTATACCGACGAAGCTGATGACGCATACGACGGCGATTTCTTCAATGAGGATGAAGAGGATCTGGATTATTCAGGCGGAGGCGGCAGTGCTGATCTGTTTCGCCAGATGTGGGAAGACGATGTCGAAGCGGCTCAGCCGGAGCCCATGGCCGGAGAGACGATATTTGAAGAGGTAGAAAACAGCGGCCTGCTGGGTGGCGATGACGTACAGGGCGATTATGAGCTTCCCATCGCGGCTTACTCCGATGTCGCTTATCCCGAGGGGGAATGCCAGGAGATCTCTGAATGGCACGAGGACGATCGTGTGCCCCTAAATGGCGAGATGCCTGCCGACGGCGCTGAGGTAGGGGAACGATCTGCCGGCAGTCTGGGTGTAGATGCGCGTTATACCGAAATTGCTGATGGACAGAACGGGGGGGCATCCGAGCAGGAAGAGCCTGTAGCTGAAGAGACCCGCACAGCCAAAGAGGCTGGCACAGCTGACCAGGAAAGCGGCGCGGCGGCCGATGCGGCCGAAAGCGCGGAGATAAGCGAGGCCGCAGATGATGAAGCGGCTAAGGATCCCGATGCTCCGGCCTCTGAGCACATATCGATGGGTGAAGCTATGGCCGAGATCTTCGGGGGGCTTGACTTTATGCTCAATTCTGGCGATGAAGTTGTGCCCTTGGAGTCTCGCTCGGATCTGATCCAGATTATAAGCACCCAGGTGCATACCGACAGTCTGCCGCGGGCTGAATTGCCGCCTGTTCCAGCCGATATCGGATCGGTTCTCGACAAATTAATAATTGGGCATACTAAATCTGAGCATTTTGAGCGACTGCGCTCATTTCTTAGCCGTTTTGGCAAAGGCGTGCTGTCATGCTGTGCAGCTCGCGGTACGCGTGTGCATTTGGTGCCGTACGGGCAGCTTAGCGGTGTCGATATACTGCGCGGTCTGCCCAATGCCGAAGACTTGGGCGGAATTTATACGATGAACAACCGCACCTGCTACATTGATGAGCGTTCGCTCGCCGACCCCCCCTATGGGGTGAATCCCGTGATTTTCTTTATGGCTCAGGCCTGGGATCATTCCTTGGGTGAGGAAGACTTTGCCAGTCTGCACTCTCCAGCAGTACTGGCCAATTTTGAGGCCTGCCGTACCAATATGGATGGCCATAGCTTTGCCGATGAGCTGTGCGCGCTGTCGCCGGTATATTATTTTGCTCAGAGCGTTGAGGCTTATCTGGCCGAGAATGACTGCGTATCTGAGCTTTGGAACCGCGAGGATTTATACGACATGGACCGCTCTATGTATGATTATGTTGAATACTTGTTTGCACAGGGGAACCGCCGATGACGTGGGGACTTTATAACCTGGTGAAGGGCAGAGACGGGCGCCGCCCCAGCGAGTTTTCGGCGGCAACGCTTACCGTCAATGAAGAATGGCAGGCAGTAATCGACTGCCCGAACCGGGAGCTATTTCGCAAGCTTCGCGATTTTTTCTGTTCGCCGCTCCGCGTGCGCGTTCATATAGCTAAGCCGCCAAACTATTATGCTTACAGGTGGCAGGAGCTGGAGCCGGGCAGCGAAAAGCACGTGCGCGAAGCGCTTAGCCGATTGCATCAGATCGGTATGATAGCGGTTCTGCTCAGCGAAGGCGACAAAAAGTGAATATTATAAATATACAATGTCATTTAGTTAAGAATGGCCAATAGATCCTCATTATAACTCCCCCTAAAGGATTGCAGGGGGAGATGTCGCGACTGCGACAGAGGGGGTGGCCACAGCTGGCGGAAGAATCGAAATTTAACGCATGTTGTGTGCTAACTTGTACGCTAACATACAACGCAGCGCTAACTCACATGAATTATCAGAACCAATGCCACGAATCCTTAAAATGGCATTGTATAAATATAGAAGCATATGCTATTTAAGCATATGCTTCTATTGCTGTTTGCGTAAAGACTGCTCAGCTAAAGGCCGATTCTGTCCAGTTTTACAGCGTTACTTTGGAGCGAATAGATCGGATACCTTTTTGCCTGCAAATATGCCGATGATACCGCCGATGACGAACAGTGACCAGTGAGTGCAAAGCATATAGAATAGATAGCCTACTATAAAGGCCAAGGCTATGGCAGCAACCGGCAGAACTCTCTTTTGAAGCTTAATAGCGCTGATATAGCACTCCTTATGATAGAAATGCGTATCACCGTTGACGATTTTTTCTACGCTGTTTGCCCGCATGAGCGATTGGGTGCACTGGCTGCACTGCACAAAGTCGGTTTCTGATCCGCACTCTTGGCAAAAAATAGGTTTCTTGAAGGTTAGGCGCTCGGGATGGTATATCATATCCAGTCCGATGCGGCGCTGGCATTTGCTGCATTTAAATGGGCGTTTGTCACCGCATTTTTTGCACTTTACATCGTAATCGTGGCCAGTTATCTCAACAGGAGCGCCGCAGGCTTCGCAGGGAAATGAAGGCATCGTTTACATACTCCATTAAAATTTGCACTTTTTTTATCGTTCGCCCTTTTTTATATTGCCTCCTGCGTATACAGTGCCATTTAGTTTAACTAAACGGCATTGTGCGCAGGGCTAGCTAACTTGATCGCAGTACAGCTCCCCTTAAAGAAAGTTTTAGCGGGAAACTTGGACAGGGTACAGAAGATTTGCTGATATAATATTATTATGCGCACTGAATTGCTTTTGCGCGGTATTTTGTGGGAGGTCGGACAGTTGAATAAAAAGCTGTTAGTGAGCTTGCTGGCGGTATTAGCCTTGCTGATCGCGGTGCGTTCTGCCGCTGATGCTCAGATACTGCTGGTTACCGGTGAGTATCGTATTACCCATGTTGATCGTTCCAAGCTGCGGCTGGGTGTGTGCCTGCGCGACGCTGACCCCGATAGGCGTCAGAATTGGGTTTACGTAAATACCAATACTGTGCTGACCCATCGGATATTTTTTGGTGACGGCAGTTTTAAGGACGAGACGATGGACTGGAGCTCCTTTTTTGACTTAGCTTCTAAGGGGGCTATTATCAAGGTTCACGGCGGGCGTGACTGGGATATGTCGATCGATGCTAAGCATATCTGGATATAGGCATACCTTATTATAATTCAGCGCTGCTAACCAGAAAGCAGATTCCTGCAGGCAGTGCTGCAATTAAAAATGAGCGCCAGCTAAGCTAGGCGCTCATTTTTATTTTGATGTCAAACGCGTCTGGCGACAAATACGCGCTATTCAACGCTGAAAGAAGGTATTAGCTACGGCATTGGCAGCTCAAAATCTAAGCAGCATTTTTCTATAGTCTCCCGGCTGTGGAGTGGGCCTTTGTTGACGCCTGGGCACCGCTGGGCAGCCTTGTTCCAGTTTGTCTTGCTTGCAACATTATTGGGCCAGAATGGCCAGGTGCTGCACTGTTCCGGACGGCATTCGTGAATCATGCAGCTGGTTACAGCTGGATTGTCTGGATCGCGCTGTAGCATGATGCAGTCTAGTCCATAATCCGAGGGTATTTCCTTGAGGAGTATGCAATTCTCATACTCGGTGCGCGTATACCTTTCGGTGAATTCGTCAAGGCTTATTCCCAGGTGCTTGGCTACAGCGTCTGCCTCTCTTTTGGACAGCTCTACATAACCGGATTCGCCAGAGCAGCAGCCTCCGCAGCGCTGGCACTCGAAGCGCAGGCCATCTTTAAACCAAGGCGCCCTGTGGCGCTTGCGCGCTGGTGTCATATGCTGACATCCTCTAGCAGCATGAGGCGCGAAGGAGTGCTGGTCTTTCCGGGGTTGTTGTCAAAGGTTATGGCGATGTCGTAACTGCCGGATTCTTTAGAGAATACGGCAATGCCCGCGCCGTAATTGCCCGGGGCGATATCTTCTGCCAGAAGATAGGCATCTTCGCTGTCGTCGGGCTTGAACCACAGTTGGTTGGAGCCAAAGGTGTAGCCGTTGGGCTTGGCCGAGGACATGAGGATGAGCAGACCGCGGTCGGCAATGTGGCAGATATCGGTGACTCTGTAGTGCTGCTCGGTTATTTCGTCTACCCTGGGGAAGATGCCGTAGCTGTGCTGGCTCAGCTTGGTGCGTTTGTCGCAGGCGAGTATCTCTTCCAGGTTGCCTTCGTATATAAGTACTGAGCCGTCCTCTTCAAAGGGCTGCGATAGGGCTATATAAACCTTGTTGGCCTCGGGAGCTATAGCTAAGCCGTCTACGCGCATGTGCTTATCGGCATAATCTCCCCAGTATCCGGTTTTGCGCAAGGCCACGATGGGATCGTAGTCCTTAGTGGCGGACTCGCCGGTGACGATCTCTCCGCGCAGAGTGTATAAATGCATTAAACTGCGGTTATTGAGGAAACGGGCATAATTGTTAGGATGATAATGACTGCCGATTACTAAAAAGTGGTCCTTGCTCAGCGGTGCCAGGGCTGAATAGTCGGGATTGGGCAGTATGATGGGGACATTGAGTCGTTTGAAACGCCGCCCCTGCGTGTCGAATATGTGCAGGCGCTGATCGGTGCCGTCGCATACCAAAACCCGGTCGTGGCTTAAAAAGCTAAGACCGGTCGGGCGGAAGTTTTCCAGAATCCCATCGTCACCGCGCATGTCGTAAATTTTTTCGGGAATCTCTTCGGAAGCTCCCTGGGCTTGGGCTATACCAGAGCCAAAGAACAGACCTCCTGCCATCGCAATGGCGGCGCACATCATCGGTAGCTTATTTTTAAACATAACGGCTCCCATTACTCTCAAATATTACGGTTTAGCGCGCATGATAGCGGCTTTAGGAGAATATAGACAATCAGTGGCCAAAGCATGATTAGAAATGGCCACAAATCGCCAATCATTGATACCTAAAATATTGATATTCCTGCCTGACGAATTATAACCTTCAAAGAACCAGCGCCATTAATTCAAGGAATCAATGGCGCTGGTTTTGCTTATTCACGTTAGTTGGCGCTGCGCTATATGTGTGCGCTATCGCTGCCGAGCTTACTCGAAGGGCACATCGACTACTTCTTCGATGTACGCGGTTTCGTAGTCGCGCATTAATAGGTTGAGCTTGGGCTCTAAGGCCTTTTAAATCTGTAACTTAAGCGTTTTGGTGTTTTCTATGAGCTTATGGGGGATAGGGCGGGTAGCGTCGCGCAGGAACGGCTCGATGATGGGATCTATCAAGTCGCGATGTACGATAACTGGTGTGTATTCGCCGCCGGGAAATCTGCCAAAGGTTAGCTTAGACGGTTTGTTGATAATAAAAATATCGACATCGGGAATTACGCTGGGATCTAAGTCGGCCCACATGGCGGCTCGGTATACTTTTTTCTTGTTTAGCTTATTGCGCAGCAGCATTACGCGCGGCACGTACACTCCGAGCGGGGAATAGCGCTTAAGCAGAGCGGGCCGGGAGCTTAGATAGCGCCACATTTCGTCTAGCTTTTCCTGCGGGAAATAGAATGGCTGCTTGTGGACAGGCAGATTGCTGACGCGGTTTACCGTGCGGCGGTTAATGTCAGTCCAGGTCCTCTGCAGCTGCGAAGCGTCGCACTGCTCTAAAACCTCGCCGTTGGGCAGATAAAGCCATATTTGAAATTTTTTGGCGAACTGAGCTACGACCGGAAATGATTCTCTGGCTACAAAGGTGGGGCAGGTGGTGGGTATGCTGATCTGCAGTCCAGTTTCCCAGGCGCGGCGCTGTATCAGATCGTTGGTGGGAGTTTGGTAGCGAAAGGCAAAGGTCACGCTAGTGTCGGGATTAAGATAGTCTAATTGCCAGATATAGCCTTTAGGAGGTTTGCCCTCCTCAATCATCGGCATGGTGTTTATGGCCGCTTTTAGTTCTTCTGGTGTGGGGATATTGCGCTCTGTGCTTACTAAAATATCAATATCGTAGCTCATAATATGTGGCCTTTGCTGATGTATCGTTGCTGATGCGGATGCTGACAGTGGGGGAAGCAGCTGCTGGGCTTTGGGTTACGACTGGAGAACACGCTTCGCTGTAAGGCGAAGCCGAGCGCGCAACCAGCTCCGCTTCAGATATCTCAGAGCAGTTACATGCCCTAAGTAATACTACTGGTTACGCGCAAAAATGTCTCTAGCCCTTTTTGGGCTGCTGGCCGCCAATCATGCCCAGAGCCTGTAAATAAAGGTTTAGAACGCTTTGTTCTTCTTCTATTTCGCGCTGCTCCATTTTGCGCATGCGTACGACCTGCTTTAGGATTTTAACGTCAAAGCCTTCGCATTTAGCTTCGTCGTATACTTCTTTTAAAGTAGCACTGATCTCTGACTTTTGCTGCTCAATTTCTTCGATGCGTTCGATTAGCTCGTTAAGTTTTTCGGCTTCGCTAGCCTGGTGGATGTGCAGGTCGGCGTCGTATTCGTTGCCGTCAGCTGCGTTTACTAATTCTTCAGCCATGGGAATACTCTCCAAATATGAATATGGCAATCAGTGTCTTGCCTTAGTTAATTTATTCAATAGGGTTGCCTTTGTCAAATTTCTGATCAGCTCTTGCCCATAGCATGATGTGTCTAAAATACAATGTTGTTTAGTCAATGTCGTTTAGTTAAGCC
>JAFSXO010000133.1 GCA_017444045.1 bacterium
GCACAGATGAAAATCCTCCTGGGGCATAGCCTCCTGAAGCTCGGTGTCAAAAAAGCGCCTGCCGCTGCTAAACCTCAAACGCTCCGCCTGTTCTTCGAGACAGCTCCTATCCCAAGGCCTGCCCAGCAGCTGGGCTTCTATATAGCGTGCGCAGAGGACATCCTCCTCCGCGCTGATTTTTCCCTCAAGCCCCATGGCCACCAGCGTAACGCTCCGCGGCTGCTCAGAGAGCAGATATTCGGCAACGGCCCTGGCGTTAACCAGGCTTCCAGTTATAATTTCCTGCGCCCCAGAGGCAGCGGCAAGCCCTTGCGTACCAGAGCTGGTGGTATGTATTACCGTTTTTCCACGCAGATCCAGCCTGCTCAGCAGATGCGGAGAGTTGCCGCAGTCAAAGCCTGGCATGGGAAAGCCCTTTCGCTCGCCCACGAGCAAGGCCTCGGGGTGCTGGCGCTTGAGCTCATAGGCCATTTCCAGATCGCCGACCGCGAACAGACAGCGCACCCCGTTGGCAAAGAGATAGCACTCCACCGAAAAGGCGCGAAAAACATCAATGATTACCGCCGTACCGCGGGCGCTTTTAGCCCCCTCAAGCATTTCCGCAACATTTATAACCATAGCTCTAATATATTATTAACAGCCATTACAAAGCCTTTAGCTATTGAGGTGAGGTTTCAATGATACTAAATGACGCTAAAGTTTAAGGCCTTTATAATATAGAAGTGAAGCGCTTTTTGTTATAAAATAAGGCTTAGCTACAATGTCGTTTAGTTAAGCAATGGCCAATAGATCCCCATTATAACTCCCCCTAAAGAATGGCAGGGGGAGAAGTCGCGCCAGCGACAGAGGGGGTGGCCAAAGCTGGCGGAAGAATCGAGGTTTTACGTATGATGTGAGCTAACTTGTACGCTAGCATGCAACGCAGCGCCAACGCACATGAATAATCAGAACCAATGCCACGATTCATTAAGTTAATGGCATTGGGTTTAGCTACAATATGGAAACGCGATAGACATGATCAAGAAAACACTTATCAGCGCAATGCTTCTTCTGTCCCTGGCCTCCCCCGCTTACGCCGACTGGACCGTTCACAAAAACGCCGACCTGGCAAAGCAGGGAGCCTACGGGTGGACCGTTAGCCTGCCCGACACCTGGATGCAGCTTCCCGACGTGAAACCCGCCTGGCCCGAGGGCGCCGGCTACACCGCCCCCGGAGGGCAGACCTATATCACCATAGCCAAATCGCCCCGCCCCACCGAAACCGAGCAGGCTCAGCTTACAGGCCGCGGCTTCAGCAAAAGCCAGCGCCAGGTAAAATCCTACAACATGCTGGAGTTCACCAAGCAGACCGGCGCCCAAACCGAACGCCTCCTGTACCTCAGCACCCCGCGCGGCGAATACCGCATCTTCATGTGCTTTGACGGCAGCTCCCAGGAGGACATGAACAAAATTCTAAAGAGCTTCACCTTCATCAACGATCCCCAGGCCAAGGCCGATGCGCCCTGGCCGGTAAGCAGCGGGCCAGAGCAGACCTTTACCATAGCCTGTCCCCACGACTGCCATATCGACATGCAGAGCAGCGCTTTTACGGTCACCCAGAACGGCAAGACCATTATGCAGGGCAAGCTTTACGAAAACAGCGATCCTCCGGCGCAGTCCTTCCGGGGCATGGCCCGCCAGCTGGGCATGCACTTTAAGCCCGACGGTCAGGAGCCCGCCAAGTTCACTCCTTACGAAATTGGCTCGGTTACCGCCTACGAGGTAATGGGACAGCAGGCCAATCAGAATTATTATGGGCCGCTCATCTACGTACCCCTGTACCATAGCAAATGGAAGGTGTTGGAGTGCTACTTAACGGATCAGGATTCCGCCCAGATATTCTTTAGGATAGTAAATACCATAAAACCGCAAAAAACAGCAGCTAAGTAAATGAAAAAAGCATCGTCAAGCAGTTCTGTGCCATCGAAAACCGCGTCAGAAAGC
>JAFSXO010000134.1 GCA_017444045.1 bacterium
TATAATTACCGCAGGCGTTACCCCCAGAATCGGACCGATGATCGGAATGGCTTCGGTTACACCCGCAACAGCGCCCAGCGCCAGACAGTACTGGGGCATTACAAACGCCATAGCCAGCATAGTCACACCGCCCACAGCACAGCACAGCAGAACCTGGCCGCGCACGAAATTCTGCATCGTGGTATGCACGCAGGCGAAAGCATCGCGGACAAGGCTGCGCTTAGCCGAGGGTAAAAAGCTCAGAAGGTTCTCAAACATGCCCGCACCGTCAGACAAAACATAATAGGCGATGAGCGGAACCATAATCATAGCGCCTATGCACCAAATCAAAGCCTGCGAGACCAGACCGGCATAGGCTAGGCTACCATCAATCAGTCCCCCAATCCAAGCACCGATAGCGCCGACGGACTGGGTAACCTTATCCTGCACGAAGGGAGGCAGATTGTCATAGACACTGCGGCACTGAGCAAGCTTTACCTGCACCGTTTTGGCCAGCGCTGGGAAACGGGCCCCCAAATCGCTAAGTTCATCTACTATGCCAGGAATAAACAGGCTGGCCACTATGACGATAAGCAACAGCAGCATTACATAAGTTATCAGCAGAGATTTGTTGTAGCTAACCCAGCCCCGCCCAGGCAAACGCTTAATCTGATGCATAACCGTCAGCACTATGGGGTTCACAACATAGACAAAGACTATCACCAGCAGAAGCAAGGGAACTATGGACAGAATCTCCCTTATGGCTGTCATTACCCAGGGATGGAAGGAAATGACCGCTATGGCCAGCGTCAGCAATAAAGCATTAGTATAACGCAGAGAAGACAGAATCCGGCGCATAGTTTTTCTGTCTGTCGCTTCGTTGGCAGAAGCATTATTAGGATTATCCGAACCAGTTTTTAAAGCAGGGACTGGAGAAGTTTCCTTAACCTGATTTTCACCTGCTTCCGCACTATCTGCGACTCGCTTACTCACTTCTTACTACCCCGACTACTCTGGCACAATGCTTATAAAAATAGTACAGAGCCATAACGCTACAAAAAAAAGGCCTCGGCTAACCGGGGCCTTTCTGTTCGCTACAGCTGATTACTGCTGTTGCTGCATACCGGCTAAAAGCTCGGCGACATTAGACTGACCAGCATCGCCTAAACCATTCTCACCAGAGACAGCTTCCTGAGCTTCGGCACTCATAGAAGTGCTCTCAACAGGATTGATTTCGGGAGCAGCCTCGGGAGCCTCGGCACCCTCAACAGCACTGGCATCGCCAACGGCTTCAACATTCTCTTCAGCCTGTACATTGCTAGCTGATGCAGAAGCTACATTTTCGCTATTCTCTGCATTGGCATTGCCCTGAACCGACTGCATCATCTGCGCGTTTGAACCATATTGATTAATGCTGCCTATTGCGTCCATATTGACACCTCCATGCCAGGGATGTTTAAATGCACTGCATGCACACCCCTAACCTACTTTGTAGTAGTATTATACCTTCAACTATAGCTCCAGGAAAGAGTATATAAAAAAATTTTTTCCAAACCATTGTCTCTGCCAGATGCTGTGATTATTTCTTTTCCAAGACGGAGATGACATACTGCACTAGCGGATCCTGGCCAGGCTCTACGTCGGGCAAATCATTAGGTATTTTATCTAAAGCCCCGGTGCTCTCCAAGTACTCTACATAGTTGAGCTGCTCTGCTGTCAGCACGCTTTTAACTTCATTCTCAAAATTCTTAATAGTATTTGTGCCCTTAATAATGCCGCTAACCGTAGAGCGCACCACTGCAGACTGATCGGCGGTTAGCTTCTGCGGCGAGCTTTGAAGCCGCGATATGCCCCACAGGATATCGGTTAAGTTCCAGGTAGCATTGGAATTAGGCGCCTTTGGAGTAAGAGGCGCTGATGATTCTCCAGCGGCAACTGGCGAATCTCCCACCCCGGCCTTCTGAGACCAGGCAGGCGAAACGCAAAGCGCAACAGCTCCCAAACAAAAAACAACTATTAAAGCCTGCAACCGTTTTGGTGTCCAGAACAACATCAGACCACTTATTCTCCCTTAGATCCAATGCCAGTCGCTTAGGAGTCATGGCATTGGTTATGTTCATTCATGTACGTTAGCGCGACTTCTCCCCCTGCCATTCTTTAGGGGTAAAATAACTACTTTGTCAGCTCCAATACCTCGTTGGCATAGCTTTCCATCTGGCTGGGATCGCTCCTCATCCCGCTGGCAGCAGAAGCTGACAGCTTTGACCTAATGAAGCCAAGCTGTTCGGGAGTTAATATCTTAGGGAGTTCGCGCTGAGCATTAGGCACTAAACTGCGCATACCTTCGGCTTCTTTGATAATACGCAGTATCTGCTCTGCTTGCTTATCCGTCAGCGAATACTTTCCCCCCTTCTTCTCCAAATGGTAAAGAAGCATAAATGTATGGGCATAGGCAAGCTCTTCTTTGGAAGCCCCAGACTTTATTTTGGGAGCAGCAGGCCGCTTACGCGACGGAGATGCGACATCTGGAACCTCAGGAACGGGAATCTCCTTAGCAATACTGCGCGATCTTTCGAGCTCCAGCGCTTCAATAAGGCTTAACATCCGTTTAGCCTGGACGCGGCTGAGAGCAAAGCGCCCACCCCGTTTTTCCAGATAATAGATGGCGCGCAAACCGCGAACATAAGCGGCACCGCTTTCAATACGGCGACCGGGATAGCGGGGCTGTGCTGTCTGTTTTTCAGAAGCGGCATCGGCGGCTTTCAGGTCATCTTTATTTTCCGGCTCCGCATTATTATTGCCGTCTGAGCCAGGCGTAGCATCAGCAGAAAAAGCCAAGGATGGCCTCTGCAAATCAGCCCGCTGCGCCCCAGGAACAAACTCATGGACTTCGCCCTCGGCATTAGGGCGGCCGTCTGGAGCTGAGACGCCATTGAGATCTCCAGAAGCTCCAAAACGCTCCTCGTCCACACCACTGGGCATGGACGGCATCTCCGAAGCTCCGCGCTGAGCGCTTAACAGAGCGGGCCGGCCATTATTGTCTGAAGGCACATTATCTCCATCAGGCGGATTATTTCTGTCAGGAGGATCGTTAAAGCTACGCGGGCCGCCGAAACGCGCTGGCAATACCTCGGGAGCATTCTCGCCAAAGGCCACCGGAATACCACCAACATCGGAGTCGGTACCAGCCTTTTTATTCTGTCGGCCCGCCAGCTTTGGTTCTTTATAAGACTTAGAGCTGCTGTTTTTTCCCTGAAGAGCTATCTCATCGTCCGTATTGGAAAGAATCATCTGCAGATCAATCTGACCGGAGGCGATGAAGCCTATCTGGCACAGGAGCCACAGCACAATTAAAATTATCAGATAATTGCCGCTTATAAAGCGCCACAGTAGTTTTAACA